>JAYTEI010000320.1:0-2836 GCA_043735445.1 Akkermansiaceae bacterium
CTTCTAACGACCGAAGCGGTGCTGCTCAATCCGAACCGCAATCCGCATCTCTGCCGCGAGGAGATCGAGCAACTGCTGCGCGACGGCCTTGGGGTTTCGGAAATCCTCTGGCTCAAGCAAGGCATCGAGGGCGACGACACGGATGGCCACATCGACGACCTAGCGAGGTTCATCGACCCGCAGACGATTCTGGCCTGTGTGGACCGCGATTCGTCGTCGCCTAACCAAAAAATCCTCGCGGACAATCTGGCGCGGCTGCGGGCCTACCTCGGCCCTAATAAGCGGGCGTTCGAGGTCTTGGAAATTCCCTTGCCCGAGGCCTGCGAAGTGCCGGGCTGGCGGCTGCCCGTGCTGCCGGCGTCCTACGTGAATTTCCTGATCGTCAACGGCGGGGTGTTAGTCCCGACCTTCCGGCAAAAGAAGAACGACGACCGGGCGCTGGGGATGATCCGCGAGCTGTTTTCTAACCGCGAGGTTGTCGCCATCGACTGCCTCGACCTGGTGGAAGAAGGCGGAACCTTGCACTGCATTTCCCAGCAGCAGCCAGCGGACCTTACGAACCAATCCCGGTGATGATCTCACAAGCCGGGAGCTTTTCCTTGAGCGTCTTGATCGCATCGGGAGTCACGGCGGTCTGCCAGAGATAGAGTCGCTTGAGATTGGTGAGCGCGGCGAGTTTGCTAACACCCGCATCGGTGACCTTGGTGCCGTAGAGGTTGATCGATTCTAGGGAAGGAATCTTGAGCAGCGTGTCGATGACGGCATCGGTGACGCCGGTTTCCGCGAGGCGGATGAGGCGGAGGTTTTTCGAAGCTGCGAGTTGAGCCACTCCCTGGTCGGTAATTTTCGTCGCTGATAGATCGACGGTGACGAACTGCGAGGTCACCGGCGCTAACTTCTTGAAGCCCGTGTCATCGAGATTTCCGCGGAGCGAAACTGCGGTGAACGTGAGCAACGATGATTGTTGCGACTCGAAGCTGAGCGCACCGGGAAATTCCTTGGAAATACCGGCGACTGACGCCTTGAGAGCCTCGTCCGGACCGGCTGCGACGGGAGCAGGAGCGACACTCTCGGAATCGTCGGCGGATGTAGGAGCACTGCCAGGTGTTAGTTTGGCAATCGCCTCTTTAATCGCGGCTGGCACTTCGAAATCCTTGATGGATTTCTTGGGATCCGCGCCGTTGTCGATCCACCATTTGATGATGGCGATTTCGTGATCCTCGATGGCCGGCTTGCCTTCCGGCGGCATGTGCTCATCGTCGTCCTTGGGCAGCGCCATGCGGATGAGGATGTTACTAGCAGCAGATTTTCCGGGTTCGATGCCGCGGCCTTCCTTGCCGCCCTTGACGAGCAGATCGTAGGTGTCCATTCGGAATTTGCCCTTGGACTTGCTCTCCTTGTGGCACTGCACGCAGCGGCGCTCGAGGATCGGTTTGACGATGTCGGTATAGACAAATTGTTCGGCGAGCCGCTTTTCGGGGACCACCGTGGGCTTCGACTCTTTGCCGGCCTTTTTCTCCAAGCCCAGCAGACTGCGGACCGGATTCGGCGCATACTCGGTTAAATAGTTCTCGCCGTGGGTGATCGAAGCGCCGTCATGGCTGGCAAATCCCATCACGCTGACGCTGGTGAAAAGCAGCATCCGATAGAATGCCGGATTGCCCGAAGAGGAGATCGTCCAAGCTTTCATGATGAAGGTGATGACCGCCGCCACCGCGAAAATGAGGCCACCCCACAGGTGGCGTTCGGCGAGGGCGCTGCCGGAATACTCGTTGCTCCCCTGGAAGAGCATGAAGCCCGCGATGACTGCCACGAAGGCGCTGACTACGCCGAAAAACAGCGGGAACATCGCCTTGTTAGCCACCTTTTCATGGTGCCGCTTGCCGAAGATCGCGCCGAGTTCCTGAAGCACGATCAGGATGAAAACCCCGATCGGCAAGTGCAGCAGCAGCGGGTGAAAATGGCCGATGAAGCGGACGATATCCGGCATCCTGTCGCCATCCGGCGGACCGGCAAGGAATGGCATGGCGACGAGACCGCCAGCCGCGAGAAGTCCGAAAAAGGTGAGTGCCCAAGGCTTTTTGCCAGGGGTCGTGGGAAGATGGTGATCAGCCATGGATGAGGAGGATTACGGGCGCTCGCACCGGAAACTTCCAGTCCGAATTGGATTTTCAAACATCAATGGTTTGATCGGACGCCTCTCTGGCACCAGCCGTTTTGCTATTTTTCCGACCGCTGAGAAATGGCACGAACCGCATCACGTCGAAGCCGAGATAGGTCATGGATTTCACAAAAATCAGCAGCGCGGTGGCCTCGTCGATGATCGGCAACGGATCGGGCAGCGGCCCCATGATGAGCAGATAGAGTCCCGAAAAAATGGCGAGGAACCAAGCGATGCGACGTTTCATAGCGGCGAAGTTAGCACCAATGGCCCGCTCCGCAACTTGAGGAAACGTCCTTGATTCCAGCCGCGATGTGAGGAAACTCCGGCACCTTATGGACCCGTATCTCCTCAAAACATTGCACCTCGCCGGCGTGATCGGCCTCTTCACCTCACTCGGAGCCACCCTGTTAGCAGGCTCCGGCAAAAAGGGTGCTTCCATCCTGCACGGGATCTCGCTGCTGCTCATCTTGGTGATCGGCTTCGCGATGTTGCAAAAGCCGCCGATGGATAAGTCGTGGTGGATGATCAAACTCGGCTTGTGGCTGTTCATCGGGTTCGCCCCGGTGCTCGCGAAACGCAAGGTGCTACCAAGCTGCGTGGTGCTCGTCCTCTGCATCGCCGCCGCCACGGTCGCCGCCTGGCTGGGACTGGCCAAGCCGTTCTAACGAGAGC
>JAYTEI010000321.1:0-2831 GCA_043735445.1 Akkermansiaceae bacterium
AGCAGCGTCCCGCCGGGGATGGGGATGGGGAACTTTTTCTGGCCGGGCATGACGTCCCACCATGCGATCCAGGAGCGGAAGAATTTCTCCTGCACCTCATGGATGCCCAGCTCGACCTGGCTGATGGTGGCGACGAAGATCAGCACCATGGCGAAACCCAGCAGGGCGACGGTCAAGCGCAGGGAGCTGAGGAGCTTGAAAATTGGCACGGGACGTTACTCAGGGAAGGTTGCGGAGCGGACGAAGGCGGCGAATTTCTCAGTGTTCGCTTCGACGAGGGTGGCGTCGCCGGTGATTTTGAAAAACCAAGTCATGCCCGGGCGCTTGAGGATGGTGGAGGCGATGGCGGCCTTTTTTCCGTTAAGCAGAGGCTCGGTGCTGGTCATGTGGCTGGTGAAAATTTCTCCGGCAGGCGATTCATCCTTTTTCCCGAGAGCCGGATCGTCCGCGGAAGTGAGGGGGGCGAGCTTGAGCTGGGAGCGCCAGCGGTTGACGTTGTCAAGGACGCTGCCGGAATCGCCGGGTATCGGGACGACGGAGACATCGGCTGAGGTGCCGTCCGGGCCGGCGATGCTGAAGCTGGCGGCACGCATGGAGCTGCCTTCGCTGGGTTTCCAGCCATCGGGCGGCGTCACGTTGACCTTTTTCACACCGCCTGGAGTGGGTGCTGGCGCGCTTTTTTGGCTGCCCGCGAGGCGGACGCTGCGCAGGAACTCCGCGAACACGCCCTCGGTTTTTCTCAGAACACCGACAGGGCCGGTGAATTTGAAATACCAAGTTTCGGTCTTGAGAGGAAGGACTCCGGCTAAAATCCCCTCGGCGTCGGCTGCGGAATCTGCGGAAGTGAGATTGAAGAGCAGCATCTCTTCTTGGGAGTCGGCGATCTTGAGTGGCTGGCCGGTCACCTCGTTGTCAGCGAGCGGCTTGAGGCCGACCTGGCCACGCCATCGGTTGAGGTTGGCCGCAAGGCCTCCGCCATCACCGCCAAGCTTCGAGACGGTGACTCGTCCGCCGCCCGGGAGAGCGTATGCGGCGGTGAGAAACTGACTGGCGTTCTCCTGTTTCCAATCCTCGGGAGTCTGCCAGACCACGGAACCGGAATGGGCCGCGTGGTCGTGGGGGTCTTCTTCTTTTGGAGCCGCGCCACTAGGATGGACGGCAGGCGGCGCGGGATTTTCCGCTGTGGAATCGGTGGCGACCCTGTAGGTGCGGATCTCATCGTCCTTGCAAGAGCTGAGGACACAGAGCGAGAGAGGTGCGAGGAGGAGGAATTTGCGCATGGTTTTCAGAAAAATGTAGGGCATGGGATATCACAAACCTCCCGGAACGAAACTGAAGCTTCGTCGGGATGCTACCATAGCAGCGGCACTCCATACGCTGGGAAATTCTCATCACAGGTCACAATCGTGAGTCCTTCAACCTGCGCCTGGGCGATGATGAGTCGATCAAACGGATCACCGTGGTGCCGGGGTAGCGTGATCACAGCTTCATAATGCGCCACGGCAGGAGGCAGAAACCCGAAACCATTCGCTTCAAGCACGCCGGGAAAAATCATCCGGTAATCCGTCTGAAGCTTGAGCTTGCCGATGCTGACCTTGATTGCCGCCTCCCATGCGGTTGCATGGCTCACGTAGCACTCGTTCGAGTCATCCTCCATCGCCGCACGGGCTGCCGGACTCAAATTCGGATTCCCTTCGCAAAACCACAGCAGCGCATGTGTGTCGATCAACAACCTCATGCCATGTAGTCCTTGAAGTCCTCCAGTGGCTCATCGAAATCCGGCGATAATGAAATCATCCCACGCAAGCAACCAAACCCCTTCAAAGACTCGACAGAACGCTCCGCTGCCGAGCCAACCGGTTCCAACTCCGCCCTTACCCGGATGGATTGATTCCGCCAAGCCTCTGGCAGGGGCAAATGCAATGTGCCGTCCGGATCAGGTTCGATAATCGTGGTGATCACGTTCATGGCGCTGAAGATATGGGATTTTCCGGCTTTGTAAATCACTCTGAAGTGGCGACTGACATCGCGCTGCCGCCATGGAAAAGAAACCGCAACTCATCCCGCTGCTCAACTTCTTCGCCGAAACCCTCCGCGAAACGCTTGAGGAATCCGGATTATCCCAGGCGGAGATCGCCCGCCGCTGCGGGATTCCCGCGCCCCACCTCACCCAGATGAAACAGGGCAAACGCCGCTGCACGTCCGAATACGATCTTCGCCTAAGCTGCTTTTTCGGCATCCCCCCCGGCATGTGGATGAATCTCCAACTCGACTACGAATTCATGCGCGCCGATCGCGAAAAAGGCGAAGCCATCTGCAAGGAAGTGCAACCCTGCGCGGCGTGAAACTCTGGAAATGTTGAAATGCGAAACCTGACCCCATCATTCCAATTAGGCCTCACCCGGTTTGGATGCGCGGATTGCGATAAAATCTGTCCAGCCTGGATCGTCCCCGCCATCCCCACCCGGTTGTCGAACGCTTTTGCCATGAAGTGATCTTCCTTCGTCAGCGCCGTAAACGCCGACACCGGCGCGATCGGATCGCCCAATGAAACTCCAAAATTCTCCACCACGTCCCGCCGCGAATCCGCGCCCACGTCGATGAACAATTGCTCCATGGTCATCACCTGCCGCCGCTGCGCTTCCGGCAAAAAATGCGGCGGCCGTGAGGCGATCACCCCGAGAATCTTATCTCCGCCGCGGGTCAAGATCTCTACCCGTTGTGAGAGCAAATTATGCTCCCACCACCCACCGATCCCCACAAACTGCAGGTATCCTTCCGGAGTGATGTTCTGGACCATGAATCCAACCTCGTCCATGTGGCCGGCCACC
>JAYTEI010000322.1:0-13523 GCA_043735445.1 Akkermansiaceae bacterium
AATCCGCAGCTTCTCGCCGCCGCGCCGCACCGTGGCCTCGGTGAGGACCATTTTCGCCAGCGCCTCGATGGCCTTTTCCGCCTTCGCCTCCTGCAAATACCCGACCACGGCATTGATGAACGCGACGCTGAAAATGACCGACGCATCCACCCATTCGCCCATCGCCGCCGCGATGCCGGTCGAGGCGAGCAGGATGTAAATGAGCGGCTGATGGAGCTGTAAAACGAAGCGCCTCCATTCGCTGAGGTGCTTTTGCGCAGTCATTTGACTCGGCCCAAACTGCCGCAACCGGGCCGCGGCCTCGGCCGGCGTCAAGCCCGTTTCGGAATCGCTCTCCAAGGTGGTGGCGATCTGGCCTGCCGCCAGCGCGTGCCAGTGGGTGAGAGCGGGCTGTGTAATCATGGTCGGATTTCTGAAATCTGAGTGGCGCGCAATGTCAGCGAAAGATTCTCTAACGATGGGGCTACGTCACCTAACACCTGAACGACCCATTCCGCAAGCGGCGAGGTGACGCGCTTATCGCGGGCGAGTTCGCATACGGCGGCAGCGGCCCGCGCCCCTTCCGGGAGCCAGCCGGTCTCGCTCTCGATCTCGCGTGCCGTCTTCCCCGAGGCGAGCATCTGCCCGAACTTTCGGTTATGGCTATCGCGGGAAAATCCGGTGGCCACCAAATCCCCCAAGCCCGCCAGCCCATAGATCGTCTCCGCGCGCCCGCCGCACGCGGCTGCGATTTTCACCATCTCTCCCAGGCAGGCGGTGACTGCGGCGGCTTCGAGATTGCGGGCGTCGCCGCTGAGGTTTTCGAGGCATCCAAGAAGGACGGCGTAAACATTTTTCAGAATTCCACCGAGCGCGGCCCCTGCCATGTCATCGGTGGTCGTAGGCACGAACGACGGCCCGGAAAACCATTCCGCGACCTGGATGGCGGCGCACGCATTTCCCGCCGCCAGCGTGATGTAAGCAGGCACGCCCCGCGCCAGCTCGTTGGCGATGGCCGGTCCCGCCAGGTGTACACAAGGATGATCTGGTGCCAGCCGCCCCAGGAAATTTGGAATCAGCTCGCGGCTATCAAGCGCAAAACCCTTGGCGACATTCAATAAGACAGCGTCTTTCGCCAGCACGGAAACTAACGGCACAAGCGTGGAACCGACGAAAGCCGATGGCACACTCACCACCACGAGGCTTGCACCCGCGACGCACTCGACCGCGCTAACACACGGGCGGATACCGGCGTGGAGTGCGACCTTCGGCAGAAAGCGGCGGTTCATGCGGTGCCGGCGGATGTCCTCCACCACAGCGGGGAAATGATCCCAGAGCGCGACTTCATGGCCATTTCCGGCGAGCGAGTGGGCCAGTGCCGTGCCCATATTCCCCGCGCCGAGCACCGCGATTTTGCGGCGGATTCCGGCCGCCGCGATTTCCCCAGCCACATGCACAGCCGCAATCATCACACGTTAGGGGAAGGCGTCACGCGGGCGGGCTTGGAGCGCAAGTTGCGGTTGATCAAACCTTCGAAGTTTCCGCTAATTTTCACCATGGCATTGCCGGAACCGTTGCGCTTGAGAGGTCAGGTCACTGGAGTTGCACTCGTGCCTTTTGATACGGCCTTACCATTTCTCTACTCAGTGGGCGGCCATACGACCAACACTGGCCGCCGGCAGAGTCGCAGCACCGCAAGCGAAACTGAGCCTAATACCTTTGCGGTAAAGCCCGGACGGGTGTGGCCACCGACGCAAACGATATCCGCCCCGAAGCGCTCGGCCGCAGCGCAGATCGCCTCAGCAGTTTCCCAGCTTTCTGTGACTTCCACTTCGCTGGTGACCGTCGATCCCTCAGATTTCTCAGGGGCGAGTGCTCGTAGGTTTTTCTCGAATTTCGCGGTGCGTTGGTCTTCCTCGTTGGGCCGCAAAAGATTTAATGAAGGCACGTAATTATAAACCAGCCGCACAATCCCGCCCGGATTGACGATCGAATAAGCATACGCTGCGGCAAAACCGTGGGGTTCGTCGAGATCGACGGCCACCAGCACCCGCAGACATTTGCGGACAAACGGGCCAGCCATCCTTGTGGCTGGGGGCTTTGGAATGCACGCAACGCTCATCGGCGCATAATTGAGGATACCCCGCGATACCGAACCCTCTCGCAGCCAGCCAAAGCCGCTGCGTTGGTGAATGCCGACGACGACCAGATCTGCCTTCGCTTCCACCGCCATCCCCACAAGCGGCGGATCCGCGCGCCCGAGATTCCAATCGACTCGCACCGTCACATTCTCACTACCCAGCAGGCGCCTCGCTTTCTCCCGCAAATCGCGTTCCAAGATGCTTCTCATGCCGGGCAAATCCCGTTCCAAAACCCCGTGCATCGCCGGGAGATCGCAACCCAACTCTGGATCGGCCAAAATACCCAACCGCGCAGCCTCCTCAGGTGGCCAAGAGACGTAGCCTGCGACCACCTCACATGGGCCGATGTTCTGCAGCTCCGCGACCCAGCGTAGGGCAGCATCCGAGCTGGAGCCGAAATCCGTGGCTACAAATACCTTTAACGGTTGCTCGCCACGCGCCCACTTTTCGAAAGGCGCGGACTCGCGCACCACCAAGGTAGGCACCGTTGACGACTCAGCGGTCCGCTCCGCCACACTGCCGATTAACCAGCGCGAGGATCCATGCAGCCCGAGCGAGGAAACCACCAGCAGCCGGGCATTTCGTTCGCTCGCGATGCGCCCAAGAACGACGCTCGGGGTGCCCTCGGAATAAATTTCTTCGACGATCACGCCGGTTGCCCGCAGTCGCTCGGCCTCCTGGTGCAAGCATTCACGCAGGTGAGCTGGCGTCCCGTTCAAATCCGGGATGAGCGCGTGGACGATTCGCAAATGCGCGTGGACCAGCACCAACGGTAAATCTAGCCGAGCCGCAAACGCGGCGGCGATATCTGCTGCCCCTTGGGCGTTCTCGGAAAAATCGGTCCCGCAAATGATCAGTTCTCCTTCGGTGGGTTTCATAATTGCCGCAGTTCTAGATGACGGTTCGGTGGATAACCAGTTAAGTTTGGGCGAATAGAATTATGCTGCCATTTTCTATCGCCTGGGCGGCGTCGGAGTTTACTCGCTACAGAAACTCTCACTGTCCCGTGTTATGCACCTGTCGCGGGAATCTTCCTTCCATGCCCTCGCCTTTGTTTTAGCAATACTTGAGATGATATCATTCTGAAGATTAACGGCAGGCAGAATGCCTGCGCCACAGTGGCACGGGCATTCTGCCCGCAGCCTTATACGACGATGAAACGAAACCCCGCCGCCACTGCACGCCGGAATACGATCTGATGCACGCCGAGCGCGAGAATGGGGAACGGATCCAACGTGAGATCCTGTCACCCGCGGCGTGAGCAGACGGAAATGTCGAAATGCGTGACCTGACCCCGATGACTTATTTGACCCCGATGACGGTGCGAACGGGAACATGGGTTATGCCGTTCGACGCGTCCGGTCCCAAATCACAGACATTTAAACGACGGCCCATTGAGATTTGATATGGATGATGCATGAGTCGCGGCAATTGGGAGATCAGCCGAACAGCGTGGTCACGGGCACGCCCTTGTCGGCGATTTTGAAGGGGCGCTTGGTGGGCGACATGATGACGGTGTCGTAGGGTAGCGAGAGGGCGTGGGCGATGGTGGCGTTGAAATCTTGGATACTAACAAGGCCGTCCTTGACCTTGCCGCCGGAGGCGTCGGTGGTGCCGTGCTTGATGCCGCCTTTGATGCCGCCGCCGGCTAACAGGCAGGAGAAGGCTTCTGGGTGGTGGTCGCGGCCTTCTTTGTGCTCGGCCTTGATCTCGGGCGTGCGGCCGAACTCAGTGGCCACGACGACTAAGGTGTCTTGAAGTTTGCCGCACTTTTCGAGGTCGCTGATGAGTGCGGCGTAGGCTTGATCGAATTCTTGGCAACGGCCAGCGACGCCGGTGAAGTTATCATAATGCGTGTCCCAGCCACCGAGTTGCACTTCGATGAAACGCACGCCATTTTGCACCAGCCGGCGGGCTAACAGGCAGCCTTGGGCGAAGCGGCCGCTGCCGTAAAGATTGCGGGTGGCTTCGGGTTCGAGTTTGAGATCGAAGGCATTGAGGTCTTTGGAATCCATCAGTGAAATCGCTTCCCGATAGAGTTCCTCGTAGGCTTTCACATCGGCATTGGCATAACGTTCGTGAAACTGCCGGTTCATCTTATCGGCCAGGGACAAGCGGCGTTGGAAATCTTCTTGGCTCACTTCTTCGGCGCGGCGGGAGTCTTGCAGTCCTTGGTCGGGGCTGCCGATCAGTGCGGCGGAGAACTTGGCGCCGAGGAAGCCGCCACCGGCGAGTTCGGGGGCGCTGTTGACGGCGACGAATCCCGGAAGCTCGGGGTGGATGCGGCCACCCAATTTTAAGACCCATGCGCCGAGTGATGGATGCTTAATCGTGCCACGCAAACTATAACTGGTGTGCATGATATAGGAACCCTGCTCGTGGGCACCTTGAGTAGAGTTCATGGAGTTAATGACACAAACTTTGTCCATCACTGCGGCAGTTTTCTTTAGATAGTGGCCGATCATGACGCCGTCGGCCTTGGTCGGGATGGCTTCGGTTTTACCCATAACTTCTTTCTTCTTCGGCTTGGGGTCGAAGGTATCCAGATGGCTCATGCCGCCGGACATGTAGAGATAGATGACACTTTTTGCGGTGCCGCCTTTGGCTGCGGCTGCGGGCGCGGCGCTGGCTAAGGTGCTACCTAACATCGGGAACAAATGCACGCCGAGGTAGGCGCGGGCGGCGTTGGTCACAAACTGGCGGCGGGTCAGTTCGTCGGCTTTGAGAAAGGGGTTCATGGGTGTTTGGAAGATTTTTAACCGCAGATTAACAGGATGGACGCAGATAAGAGGGATGAAGAAGTAAGGCGGGCTTATTGGAGAAACAGGAACTCGGATGACATGACGAGGGCGGAGACAATGTTGCGGAAGCCTGCGGCTCCTTGTTTTTTGACTTCGTCTAACATCCATATCATTTCCTCGGCGGTGGGTGGGCGGTTGAGGATGGCGACGTAGAGACGGCGAATTTTCTCTTTGTCGGTGGTCGCGCCATCCAAGGATTTGTAGAGGTGGGCGTTGGAGTTATTGACGAGCTCGCGTTGCACAAAGCCATTCATCAATGAGAGAACTTGTCCGACATTTGGCTCGCGACTGAAGGCATCCACCACTTCCCGGTCGGAGGCTCCAAACAGATAGAGGAAGTGATCGCGCGGTGCGGGTGATGGTAATTCAGAGGCGCGGACTTTAGCATCTTTGTTATACGAGCTGACTTCATTCAGCGCCATCATCGTTGAGTTGCCGCTGGTGTTAGTGCCGCCGCTTTTCACGTCGCTGACGAACTTGGAGAAATAACTGCGGACTTCTTTCTCAGACTTGAGGGCGAGCACTTCCTTTGAGAGTTGAGTCATGGTTTTCTTGCCAGTTAGAACCGGCTTATTGCCCACATAGATGCGGTCATCGAGCGAGCGGATCGGTTTTTTATCAGGATCGCCAGCGGCCAGGGTGATGAGTGAATCCCAGATTTGCTCGGAAGATAGACGCTCGATTTTGCGCCCGTGGAAGTCGTCGCCGCCCTCGACGGACGATGGGTTCGGATTGGTGGCAAACTGAAAGGTGCGGGTGAGCAGCAAGACGTGCTGGAAGGCGCGAAGATCGTAGTTCAGATCGATCATCAGCTTGCCGAGGTAGGTCACCAGTTCTGGATAGTTGGACTTCGCGGCGGGGATGAATTCATCGACCGGCTCGTAGATGCCTTTGCCCATGATGCGTTTCCACATCCTGTTAGCGATGACGGTGGGAAACTGCTCGCCCGTTTTCGCGACGATCCAGTCGGCGAGTTTTTCGCGTCCGTTAGTTTCTACTTTTCTCTCGGACATCCGCACCGGCTTGCCGAAGGGCGTGTGGGCACCGACCACGTCGCCCGGCTTGGCATCGCGGTATTGATAGTCCGTCGGCAGCTTGATTTGGCCCGCACCGCCGCCGCCCAAGGACATGCCATAGACCCGGTCCCACAGTACTTGTGCCACCCGGTAGTCCTCGCCTTGCGCTTGGCGATCATCCGTTAGCTCGTCCCACAGCGGCTGCATTTTTTCCTGGCCCACGGTGGTCTGGCCGTGAGTGAAGGCGGCAAGCTGATAGAAGTCGTGGCGCTCGGTGGTGCCGAAGGGGTCGTCGTGGCACTGGGCACATTCCATGCGGGCACCGAGGAAGACCCTCATGGTGTTAGAAAGGTTGTCCAGCGGCATCCCGCGGTCGCGAGTGTAGTAGCCGACGGCGGCGGTGTTAGGGTCCCAGCCATCGCCCGAGGTGGCGATGAGATGGCTGGTGAACTCGCTCCACCGCATGTTCGTGGTCATCGCATGGCGGACCCACTGACGGTAGGGTTCGTTGGTCGCAGAGGTGCCGATGCGACCATCCGTGATGCGCAGGAGGTCGAAGGCCCAGTTGGTCATGTGGCTGGAGAAACCTTTGGATTTCAGCAGGTATTCCACCAGCGATTCCCGCTTGGTCGGGTCGTTGATTTCCAAGAACGCAAGCGCTTCTTCAGCCGTGGGAATACGTCCGACGGCAACGAGGAATGCCCGCCGCAGGAAGGTCGCGTCGTCGGTCACTTGGGGGACGTCGAGCTTCTTGCTGCGGTAAAATGCGGCGATGTGTTGGTCGATTTCCAGCGCCGCCTTTTTCAGGAACTTGGGGTCGTCCTGCGGTTTGGGATTTTGGGCGAGCAGTCCGCCGAGCGTGGCAGCCATCGCCAGCGAGGTGTAGGTGATGAAACGGTTCATGGGTTTTTGGGCAATGGCCGAAACTAGCCACCCCACCTACGAAGTCAATTTATCGATTCATGCACCGTGGCTGGCGGAAATTTTCGCGGAGGATAGGCATGTCGGCGGCGGCCCAGGTGAGGTTGTTGGAATATTCTGGGATGCATCAGCCCTGACCGATGCTGGTTTGTCGGGACTCGATTTCCGCTGGGCTAAGTTGCGGCTTGGCACGGGGGCCAATGCCGGATGCGATGGGCGGGAGATGATTTCGATGACAGAAGGCCAGCCAGTTCCCGGGTTCAGCGATGCGGTGCGGGAGGCGTTTTCGCGGAAAGGCGTGTTGGCGAAATCGCGGGATTTCGAATACCGCCCGCAGCAGCAGGAACTGGCGGTGGCGGTGGCGGAGGCGTTGATCGGAGCCTCGCCGCTGGTGGCAGAAGCGGGGACCGGGGTGGGGAAGTCGCTGGCCTATCTGCTACCTGCCGCGCGCTTCGCAATCGAGACCGGCAGGAAAGGGATCATTTCCACCCACACCATCAACTTGCAGGAGCAACTGGTGCGGAAGGATATTCCGATTGTTAGGAAGGTGCTAGACGACGAGCTGCCGGCGGTGCTGCTGAAGGGGCGGCAAAATTATTTGTGCCCGCTACGGCTGCGGCGGGCGTTCGAGCAAGCGGGCGATCTTTTCACCGGCACTGAGAATGACGAGTTAGAAGCGATCAGCCGCTGGGCGGAGGGCACCCGCGACGGGACGCTGAGCGACTTGGACTTCCAGCCGCAGATGAAGGTCTGGCTGCAAGTGTGCAGCGAGGCGCACCTCTGCACCGCGCGCCACTGCGGGCCGCGCGGGAATTGCTTTTTCCAAGAAGCTCGCAAGGCGGCGGCGGATGCGCGCTTGATCGTGGTGAATCACACGCTGTTTTTCGCACTGCTCAATACCGATGATGAAGCGGACGATGGCGACGAGGATGGCAAAAAAGTCGGCGGGTTTCTGTTTCCTAACGACTTCGCGATCCTCGACGAGGCGCACACCATCGAGCAAGTCGCGGCGATCCAGTTAGGCCTGAGGGTGTCGCAATCCGGGCTGCGCTTCGACCTGCAACGGCTCTATCATCCGAAGACCCGCAAGGGGCTGTTGAAGTCGTTCCGCAGAGCCTCGGCACTGACGGCGGTGGAGGCGGCGTTGATCGCGGCCGAACGGTTTTTCCACGGGGTGGGGGATGTGGCGAAGTTTGGAAACTACTCGAAGGAATGCCGCATCCGGCAGGCGGAGGTGGTGCCTAACACGTTGGCCGCGCCGCTGCGGAACTTGTGGTTAGAGATCGATAATCTCGCGGCGGAGGTGGAGTCGGAGGCGACCCGCGCGGAGTTGCAAGATGCGTCCCGGCGCTTGCGCGAGGCGCATGGCTCGATCGGTGTTTTCCTCGATCAAGGGACTGAAGACAGCGTCTATTGGGTGGAAAAAAGCGGGCGGGATGAGCAACAGTTCAGCCTCCACGCTGCGCCGGTCAACGTGGCGAACAAGCTGCGGCCACTGCTTTTCAACGGCAAAAAAAGCTTGGTGCTAACAAGCGCAACGCTCGGCGTGGGCGACCCCAAGCTCGGCTATTTCCGCGGGCGGGTGGGTGCGGAAAAAGCGCGGGCATTGTGCATCGGCAGCCCGTTCGACTACCCGCGGCAGATGAAGATCCGCATTTACAAAAGCGTGCCGGACCCGGGCACGCCGCGCTACGACGAGCTGCTGGCCGAGGGGATTAGGCAGTCGGTGTTAGAGAGTGCTGGGCGGGCCTTCGTGTTGTTCACCAGCTACCGCACGATGCGCGATGCGGCGCAGCGGCTGGAGCACTTTTTCCGGACCCAGGGCTGGCGGGTTTTCCTGCAAGGCGATGGCATGCCGAGGCACAAGATGATCGAGGAATTCCGCAACGACGTCCACAGTGTGTTGTTCGGAACAGATAGCTTTTGGACGGGGGTGGATGTTCCGGGCGAGGCACTTTCTAACGTGATCGTCACCCGCTTGCCGTTCGCGGTGCCGGATCACCCGCTGACGGCATCGCGGCTCGAAGCGATCGAGGCAGCGGGTGGAAATCCGTTCATGGATTACTCGGTGCCGGAGGCGATTCTCAAGATGCGGCAAGGCGTGGGGCGCTTGATCCGGACCGAGCGCGACAAGGGGCTGGTGTGCATTCTCGACAACCGAATCTTAACCAAACGCTACGGCCAAGCGTTCCTCAAAGCACTGCCGGATGCGCCGGTGGAAGTGATCGGTTAGGTTTCGCTAGAGGCTGAACGGTGCCAGCCGCGAGATTGCGTTTCGCAGCAACGCGCTATCCCATTGGCCGGGTGCGGTGGCGGTTTTTCCGAGGTAGCCGTAGTTGAGCACGCTGCCACATTGGGCGCATAACAGCCGGGAAACGGGAGCCAGCGGCCCCATGCCCATGGTCGCAACCGGCAGCCCATGATCGGCCAACTGGAACTCTGCTAACCGCGCGACATCCGCCGGTGATGCGAGCTTGGCGGCGGCTTTAAAAACCGCCGCGCCGGCTGCCTTCGCTTGTTGGGCTGCCTGCGCGAGGACAGAGGGGTTAGGGAGTTTTTCGAAATCGTGATACGAGGCAAGCCACGGGATTTTGCGTGCGGCCAGTTCTTCCAAAAACCCGGCCATCTCGGGAATGCTTGCGACCTCGATATCGAGCCAAGCGGCCTGGTCCAGTGCGCCGCGTAACAGCGCCACCCGCGCGGCGGAGTCCAGCGCTTGTGCCCCACCTTGCTCGCTCCGGCGGGCGGTGAACAACAGCGGGATCTCGGTTAGGTGGCTCCACGGTGGGGACTCGATTGGCTCGGTGCCGACGAATAACAGATCGAGACGGACTTCTGCGATGTCGCAGGATTCTCGCACCGACGCAGCCGTGGCTTCGCGCAAGTCGAGCAAGCTGCCAAAGCTCCCAACGACTCGCGGATGACCCACTTCCAGCAGAAATTGCGCACTCGCCATCGCCAAGTAATGGGTGGCAAATCGCGGCCCGTCAACCGCTTGTGGCGACGGTTTAACCCGGCTGTATTTACTTCGGGCGAAATTTTAACCGAAATCGTGATTTTCTCTGGTCAACCCGAAACTCTATTCCCTAGGTTCCTTCAAAACCCATACCGTATGAACTTTCTGACCCGCATTTCCCCCTCAGTCGCCCTCTCCGCAGCTCTAGCGGTTATTTCCATGGGCAGCGCATTTGGCCAAGCTGCCAAGGTCGTCGGTGAGAAGCCGATGTTCGAAGATCTTCCCTCGCCGCAGTTTTCGGGCGGTAAGGAAAAGAGTTTCAAACCGAAGGATTGGCTCGAACTTGAAGCTAAGCTAAAAATTTCCCTCAGCCCCGAGCCGTCCTCCAAAACCTGTGACAAGATCACCGTGAAGTGGTACATCGCGGTGAAAAACCCAGAGAAGTCTGGCACGATGCTGCTACTCACCAAGACGGTCGAGCATGTGAATGTGCCGTTGGAGGAAGATATTTACTGCTCCGTCTATCTGTCACCAGCCTCGATCAAGCGCCTAACCGGTTCCGACAGGGGTGGCAAGAACGCCGTCGAGTATGTCGGCTACGAAGTGCTCGTGAACGGCGAGAAGAAACTTGAGGAAACCAATAAGCTCAAGGCCGGTTGGTGGAATACGGCGTCAGAAAAAATTTCCCGCAGCGAATCGGTGCCACTCCTCAATAAAAGTGAGACGCCCTTCAGCAACATGTGGTGGGATCGCTATGCGGAACTTGGCGTGGAAAAACGCTGAATCCGGCATTTTCCCTGTTTCTGCCCTTCTGTCTTTCTATCTATCAATATCGCATCATGGCTGACAATCAGACCACCGTCGCACTCAATATCGGATCTCAGCGCATCGGCATGGCCGTTTTTGAAGTCTCGAAAAATGGCAGCCTGATCCTCAAGGCTTATGACTCGGAAATGATCGTCGCAGATCCCGCGATGGAGTCATCCAAGATTTCCCAAACGCGGGTCGCAATCGCCGATCTGGCTAACAGGCTCAAGGTCGGTAAGACCAAGGCGCGCTATGCGATTTCCGGGCAGTCGGTTTTCACCCGTTTCGTGAAACTGCCGCCGCTGCAGGATGACAACATTGAGCAGTTAGTGACCTTTGAGGCGCAGCAGCATGTCCCTTTCCCACTGGCGGAAGTGGTTTGGGATTACGAACTCATCGAAGGAGCCGACGACAAGGAAGTGGTCATCGTCGCGATCAAAGCGGAAGCGCTGGATGAACTCAATTCCGCCGTCAATGACAGCGGACTCGGCACTGCGGAAGTCGATGTCGCGCCGATGGCGATCTACAACGCCTTCCGCGCCACTTATGGCAATCCTGAAGAGCCGATCCTGCTGATCGACATCGGAGCCAAGACCAGCAACCTGTTATACATCGAAGGTCGCCGCTTCTTCACCCGCAGCATCGCCATCGGCGGCAGCGCGATCACGGCGGCCATCGCCAAGGAATACGGCATTTCCTTCATGGATGCCGAGCATCAAAAGATCTCTAACGGCCTCGTGGCGCTAGGCGGCGGACACACCGAGCAAATGGATGAAGCTGTGGCCGCGTTGGCGATGGTGATTCGCAATGCGCTGACTCGCTTGCCGGCGGAAATCGCCCGCACCACCAATTACTATCGCGCCCAGCACGGCGGCGGTGCGCCACGGCGGGTGCTTCTAGCAGGTGGCGGTGCGAATCTGCCTTACACCCTCGAATTTTTCCAAGAGAAGCTGAATCTGCCGGTGGAGTATTTCAACCCGGTTAGAAACGTGACCATCGGCAAAGGCGTCGATGCCGCCGTGGTCCAACGTGAAGGCCATCTGATGGGCGAACTCGTCGGCCTCGGTCTGCGGGGAATCGGCAAGTCTGCCATCAACATCGACCTCGTGCCGATGGTCGTCGAGCAATCGCGGGCAGCGGACCGGCGCAAGCCGTTCCTCATTGCGGCAGCAGCGGTCTTGTTAGGCGGTATGGCGATCTGGGCGGTGTTCCAGAAGGTCGCGGCAGCCAAGGCCGAAGAAGAGATGACCCGGATGGAAGATCGGCGAAAAACCTTGGCTCCGCTCAAGGCGGACATTGATCGACTTTTGAAAACAGAGGATAACCTCCATCAGGTTGCCAGTGGTTACACCGACTCGGAAACGGCCCACGTTTACTGGCTGGATGTGATTGCCGAACTGCGTGGAGCCTTTGCCAGTGATGCCGTTTGGTTGACCGACTTTGAGCCGCTTAATGGTTACACCCCACCGACTGGTGCGAAGCCAGCAGGCGGAAGAGGGGATGGTAAGCTCGTAAGCGGCAAGTCCGTGATCAAGAACGATTTTGGCACCGCAACTTACGGCACCTCCTCGCTGGTTGACATCAAGGTGGAAGATGCCCCAGTCCAAGGCAAACGGGGAGCGCCAGCTACCCCCGGCGGAGTGACTGCCAATGCCGTTAGAATTAAAGGATTCTGGCGCACCTCGACCAGCCAGAACGTGGTCTCCGAGCTGCTAAAAAACCTTCGCGAGAAATCTTCCACCTTCCGTTTCACAGTGCCCGGCGAAAAAGGGGCTGACGTGGTTCTAACTGACCCCCAGATTTTGGACATCACGGTGACTGGCAAAGAGCTCGGGCTGCCCTTTGAAATCACCCTGCCGTTGGCTCGCGAAGTCGCAATCAAGTGACGTGCATCAACCATTTGCCTACTGAATTATGAGTTGGATTAAGGATAACAAGTTTATGGTCGCCCTCGGCGGTGGAACTCTCGCGGGTGCCATCCTGTTATACGTGGTGGGTTCCCAAGGCTCGAAGCATTACGACGAAGCCAAAGAGCAATTCGACGCTGCCGCCGCCGAAGCCGCCGCTTTCGAAAAATCGGCACTCTATCCGACCGTCGAGAACAAGAATGAAAAGAGCAAAGCTCTCGGTGACTATGTGAAAGCGGTGGAATCGATCCAAACGGCGTTCACCCCGTTTCGCCCGCAGGAAATTAAGAACATCACGCCGCAAGAGTTCACTGACCGCTTGCTTGCCGCTAACACGGAAGTCCGCAAGGCGTTCGAGGAGTCCGGCACCACCGTGCCTGAAGCCTTTTTCGTGGGTTTTGAAAAGTACAAGACCACCCTCGCGACTGGCAGTACCACCGGCATTCTCGACTATCAGCTCAGTTCCATTAAAAGCCTGATGCTTTCCCTAGCTAAGGCAAAGCCCACCGAACTGAAGAATCTCTACCGCCCGCTCCAGCCGGAGGATGATGGCCAGACGTTCGCCCCGCCGCCAGCGATGACGGCGCGTTCGTTTCCGCTAGAAGTTACCTTCACCGGCCCTGAGAAGGCGGCTCGGGAATTCATTTCCTCAATCGTCAAGTTAGACAATCAATTCATCGTAGTGCGTTCGCTGCGGATCACGAACATGAAGAAGGAGCCACCGCGTGCGGCGGATGCCCAATTCGACAAAGCTGCTGCCAAGCCTGCGGCCGCCGCAGCCGATCCCTTCGCCGGTGGCTTCGTATTGCCCGGTGATGAAAAACCTGCTGCCGCGACTCCCGAGAAGGCCGTGACGCCCGCTGCCGCGCCGAAAGTCGCTGACTCCAGCCGGATCCTCTCTCAAGTGTTAGGAAATGAGCAGATCCAAGTCTTCCTCAGACTTGACCTTCTCCAATTTCTTGCTGCCAAGAAACCCAACTAACCCTGACAACCGC
>JAYTEI010000323.1:0-6272 GCA_043735445.1 Akkermansiaceae bacterium
AGCGTGCCGGAGCCATCGACTGGCCGCTCTTCCTCCGCCACCCTGACGAGGCGGGCGCGGGAATCGTAAACGTGGAAAGTCGAGTAGGCGGGATTCGTCGCAACCACCGTGCCATCGGCTCCGCGATGCTCGACATCGCAGCGGGCCGACAAGCTGCCCATATCGTAGGTGATATTTGTCGCGATGCGGTAAGGTGACACCCCGGGTAGCGGCGGCGATTGGACTTGCACGCACTGCTGAAGGGGATTGTAAGCATACAGCCAGTTGTTGCCGACGGGATCGGTAATACTGGTGATGCGACCGAGGGCGTCGCGGGCACAGATCGTGGTCAGCGCAAGGCCAGTGCTGTCGCAGGTCACGCCGCTGAGGAAGTGAGTCACCGGGTCATATGAGCAGGTGTCTTGAAATGAGGGAGCTGAACCATTGAGCGTCGTCATGGATGTGCACTGACCGAGTGCGTTGTAGCCATAGATCGAGCCTCTTCCCGCCACCGGGCTGGTGACGCTGGTGCAGTTTCCTTGCACGTCATAACTTGCGGAATACACCTGCCCATGGGCGGTGACCATCCGAGTGCAGAAATCATCGCTCACTCCGTCGCAATCGTCGTCCACATCGCCGCCATCCGGCGCGGCGACTACCGCTCCCACGACGATGCCGGCGATCACTCCACCCGCGTGCGCGGTGGACGTCTCCCAGTCATCCATCCCGGTAACATTTCCTTCTTTCCATGTCGATGCCACCCTGCCCGCGATCACCCCACCGGCGATGCCCCCGGCGACAGCCGCCCCGTTGATAGACTCACAAGTCCCGAAGCCCGGCAGGAAATCGCAACGCACCGCGCGTTCCTCGCCACCGGGAGTGCGGAGGGTCGTGACCCGGGCGTTTCCACGCTCGACGACCGGGCAGTCCTTGCGGAAATCCCGATCATAAGTCGTTAGTTTCTGACTGCCGTCCGGGCAGGTCATGCGCGTGCAGAGGCTGTCCGCATTGTAGGCGCAGGTCATTTCGAAATAGTCCGGATCGGTGGCGTTGAGTTTCCCCGTCGGACGATTCGTGCTAGATGTGACAGGGACTGCGGGCGTGCTGAATCCAGTATAACTGCGGCTGGAAACCGCCCGGTGCAGCCGGTCGAAATCCACTTCCGTCACCCGGCCGATCTCGTCATTTTCAAATACCGTGTAGCCACCGCCGGGACGGATTGCGCGGCGGTTCAGCGTGACATGGCCGGTTTTGTTATGAGACGCGCACGTGTCGTAGTCGATCTTGAGAGGATCCGTCTCGCCGGAGTAGGTGAAACTTTCCAACAAGCGCCCTGCACCGTCGGTGATAGAAAGGACATTGCCATTCAAGTTCGGATCCGCATTTCCCGTGGTGTAGGTAAACGTCGTCGGTCCCGCGACCGGTGGCACTCCGTTCACCTGCGGGCAGGAAATAGCAGCCAAGTCGCCTTTGTTTCCATTCGCATCACCGGCGCCGTAATAACTGTAAGTAACAGATCTCCCCGTCTGATCGGTCACGCGACTGATCTGACCAGGTGCCGAACTTGTGAAAGTGAGGGTTTGGGAGCCCTTGCCCACCGAGGCGATCTGGCCCATGGCATCGTAGTCGCAGGTGAGAGAAACGCCGTTGCGACTCGTGATGGTAGAGATTTTCCCCGGAGCCTTGCGGTCGCTCAACGACCTGAAAGTCCATTTCCCGGTATCCGCGAATGTTAGCGTGAAGACATTCCCGGCGAAGCTGCCCTGGCGGAATATCCCGTCGCACCGATAAGTGCCATCCGGCTGGCGGAGGAACATATCACAACGTCCCGCACCGTCGCGGATCTTCAAGCGCGGCGCGTTTGCCCCTGCGGCCAGCGGCACCGGCTCAATAGAAATATTATAACACATATCCCAATGCGACCCGGCCGTGCCGCTGCCACCCGTGCCGATAGAGCGATAAGTATGCACCACCTGGAGCGGCGGGCCGACTGGATTCGGCAACGTCATCGAGCAGGTCTGGAGGGAAATCTCCCCTGGCAGGCAGGGAAAATCCGCGGCATTTCCCCCGTTCCCCATTTCCCGTTTCATTAGCTCCGGGTGCTTGATGCGCGCGTATTCGATCTCCCTCACCAATTTAGGCGACCTCTCGAACAAGGGGTTTTGACCGGAGCCGTTATCTTCATACAGCGGGTTACTAACGGTCCTGACCATGGTGCCGACATTCTTATTCTCCTGAAACGCGGGATTGTTATGGAGGCCGGTGCTGCTCATGTCGGATTGTGCCTTGTAATAGTCATAGCCCTTTTTGCTCCCCCAGGCGGCGATCAACTCCGACGTCGCCTGATAGTAGTCATAGCCTTTCCGCATCACACTGAGGTCGCTCATGCTCACCTTTCCCGAGCCCATGCCGCTGCCCTTGGCCTGTTCCTTCATGAATGTAAAATCTTTGACCGACACCTTTCCCGCGCCCATCCGCTCCGCCGGTGCGCCCGGGTTCTTTTTCACCACAATGCCGACGCCTGGGATCGGGTTGCTCTGCTCCTGCGCCAACGGCGCGCCCGGCGGCATCGTTGGTATCCCGTCCAGCGCCAGCCCCGTCGCCGTCACCGTGAGTGGCTGATTCAGAGACACAATCGTCGTGCCGCTGCCATCGACGATTCCCACCACCGTCACGCTGGCACCTGGGGCGAATGCCCCGGTGACCGCAGCGTTCCACAGCCCTGCCCCTGCATTCGTCAGCGGCACCAAGACCAATTGCCCATCCACATTCAGCACCAGCGAGCTCCCCGGCGGGATCGATTGGCCCTCCACCACCAGCACCCCGCCATCTGGCGAGAGCAGCGGCGGGGAAATTGAAACCACCTCGGCCACCGGCTGCATGATCCGGTAGAAACACCGCGTCGATGTCGGCTCGGGATCCAGCCATATCCCCGCCGTGCTTGTCGCCTTCACCAGCGCCACCTGCGCCCAGCCGCCGGCTCCACCATTGTCAAGCGTGGTGGACTTCTCGACTGCGTAACGCACTCCAGCCTGTGCCGACCAACTCAGCCGCACCTGTCTCCCAGGCAAGCCCGAAGCGATTTCCAGCAGCGGCGGTGCCACGGGTCCGTCCGCATGAAGACGAGTTGGAGAAAGCGGAGCCAGACAGGTCAGCACGAGGAAACCGCGTGACAGGGCACGGGTCAGAATCCATTGATCGAGGTTTTTCATGGCGCGATTATTTTAGGGAAACGTTTGGGGAAATCAGGACCCATCTGGAGGGGATGCCTGAAAGGGTTTTACACTGGAAACGGGGGAATTTAATGAGTTTCAGCGTCCCGTGCATAAATTCCCGCCGGTGGGCGGTCAACTGCTAATCATTTCCCTTGGGCCGCAGCACCGGCCCCCTGGCAAGGCTCGAAACTGGCCTCGAAGCGGTAATATGTGCTTCCTACGGGCGATTACCCATCCACCACGGTGATCCCGGTGGCGGTGCGAATGAAGGAGGCGCCGGGCGCGGCGGTGTCTGCGGTGCCGTTGTAGCGGTAAATTTCCTGAAAGCTGCCAGGGGTGAGATCCAGAGAACGCTTGAGGGTCCAGACGGTCCCGGATGCAGACGCCGCGTTGAGGCCAAAGCTCAAATAGGCGTGGCCGGATTCGTTAATAGCGGGAGCGGTGAGGTTGCGCGTGTGGGCGGGATCCGCCACGAGGGGATCGGTGCCAAGGGCTTGCTCGACGCCGTAAACGGAGGCGTCCCCGTCGAAGTCGAGCTTCCAGAAGCGGGTGAGATCGCCGATGCCTTGGTATTCGGCCGCGCCAATGTCTGGCGTGGAGAGCCGGGGAAACCCGCGCTGGTCGGTGGCGAGGGTGGTGGGGCCACCCGCATCAATGGCCGGGCTGCCGGGTAGCGGCGGCATGGTCCGGGTGGGTCCGCCGTAGTCGCCTAGCGGGGCCAGGAGGGGATTTCCGGTGAGGATGTTGTTTGCGCCGGAAAGGGTGAGGTTGGGGGAAATGTAGATATTGGCGGGGGTGTTGCCGGTGCAGATGGTGGAATTCCGGATGGTGATGGCGTCGGTTGGCCGGGACTGGTAACCATGGCAATAGAGGGCGGAGGCGTGGTAGCCGGCATTCCCAGTGAGGGTGCAGTGGTCCAGAGTGAGGTTAAAGCTGGCCGAGGGCCGGACGGTGATGCAGCCGGAGGATTCACCACAGTTTGCGCCGGCGAGGACGAGCGAGTCGAGGAGGAGGTCACCGCCGGTGAGGAGAATGGCGTAGGTGTCATCGGAGGTTTTGCCATTTCCGGTCCGGTCGGCGGAGAGAATGAGACCCGCGGGGAGGGCTGAGGCGTCGATGGTAAGGGATTTGAAAATTTGGAGCCGCCCGAGTGACAGACGAATGGTTTGGCCCGACAGGGCAGGCGCGAAGGTGATGAACTCACCCGAAGAGGAATGTTCCACGGCCTCTCGCAGGGAAATTCCTGCGCCGCCACCCAGCGAGCCGTCGTCCTCATCAAGGAAAGTGGTGACGACGACTCCTTGGGCCGTGAGTTGGAGAAATAGGAGAGCAAGGATTGGAATTTTCATTGGGGAAAGGTCGGCTGGACTTCTCTGTTTTGAGCCACAATGAGACTTCTTTGTAAATACATATGAAGTCTGCAAGGTCAAAAATTCATTGATCTTGGCTGAGCCACGAGGCGAATGAACAAAAGTGCGAAGTTCCCGGAAATTTGCGGTTTGCAAGATGCCTTTCCCGGATTTGAATCCCCGCCCGTCCTCATGAGCCATCCTACCTTCCGCATTGCCATCGGAGCCGATCACGGCGCCGTCGATTTGAAAAACGCCGTTGTCAAACACCTCAAAGCCGTCGGACATGACATCATCGACTTCGGCACGCAGGGCCATGAGTCGGTCGATTACTCCGACTACGCCAACCTGGTCGCCCGCAATGTGGCGGATGGCACTTACGATTTCGGCATCCTCGCCTGCACCTCCGGCGTCGGCATGTGCATCGCCGCGAACCGCCACCGCCACGTCCGCGCCGCGAGTGTCCGCTCGGTCGAGGAAACGGTGATCACCCGCGAGCACAATGACTCCAACGTGCTCTGCCTCTCGGGAAAATTCACCGACGAACAAACTGCCATCGCCATGGCCGATGCGTTTCTCGCCACTGCCTTCGAAGGCGGGCGTCACCAAGCCCGCGTTTGCAAATCCTCCGGCAGCCGCATTGCGGAAACCGACCCAGCAATCTATGCCGCGATCACCGCCGAGGAACATCGCCAGCGCAACAACATCGAGCTCATCGCTTCGGAAAATTTCACCTCACCCGCCGTGATGGAAGCGCAAGGATCGGTGCTCACTAACAAGTATGCAGAAGGCTACCCCGGCAAGCGCTGGTACGGCGGCTGCGAAAACGTGGACGTCGTCGAGCGACTCGCAATCGACCGCGCGAAGGAGCTTTTCGGTGCCGAGCACGCCAACGTCCAACCGCACTCCGGCTCGCAGGCTAACACCGCCGTTTACTTCTCCGTCCTCAAGCCGGGTGACAAAATTTTCACGATGGACCTCGCCCACGGCGGTCACCTCACCCACGGCCACAAGGCGAATTTCTCCGGCCGCTTCTACGCGGTCACTCACTACGGCGTCAGCCCGGACGACGAGCGCATCGACTACGCGGAGTTGGAAAAAACCGCCCGCGAACTCAAGCCGGCTCTGATCACCGTCGGCGCATCCGCTTACTCGCGGATCATCGACTTCGAGCGCATGGGGAAACTTGCTAGAGAAGTCGGAGCCTATCTGTTTGTGGACATGGCGCACATCGCCGGCCTCGTCGCCGCCGGCCTGCATCCCAGCCCGTTTCCCCACGCAGATTTCGTCACCTCCACCACCCACAAGTCCCTCCGCGGCCCTCGCGGCGGGATCATTCTGTGCAAGGAAGAGTTCGCGAAAAAAATCGACTCGCAGGTATTTCCCGGCATCCAAGGTGGCCCGCTCATGCACGTCATCGCCGCCAAGGCGATCTGCTTCGGCGAGGCACTCAAGCCGGAGTTCAAGGAATACTCGGCGCAGGTCATCAAGAACGCCCAAGCGATCGCCGCGCGTCTAACGCATCATGGTTTCCGGATCTGCTCCGGCGGCACCGACAATCACGTCATGCTCGTCGATCTCCGCGATAAGAACCTCAACGGCACCGACGCCTCGCACGCGCTCGACGAAGCCGGCATCACGGTCAACAAAAACGGCATCCCTTTCGACACCGGCAGCCCGATGAAGCCGAGCGGCATCCGCATCGGCACGCCCGCCGTCACCACCCGCG
>JAYTEI010000324.1:0-6263 GCA_043735445.1 Akkermansiaceae bacterium
GTCGATGCTCCGGCATGGATTCCGGCTGGCGGAGTTTTTCTCGATTTCCCACGAGATCCTCAAGGCTCCGAAGCAATATTACCGGGCCTTTTTGCATACGGAGACGGACGGCAACGATCTGAATTATTTTCTTCATCACCAGTTGGAGATCATCCGCGCTTCCATCCTGTCACTCCAGGAATACATCGGCCGCAAGCAGGCGGAGGTGGAAACATTGAGGCGTCATTTGGGAGCCAATAGCGATTTCAACCATCGTCAGCTCGCACTCTTAAAATATGCGCTGAAACATCCGTTCTCCGCCTACACGGTCACCAGCCACCAGACCTCCCACGCCATTTCCAATCAAACGGCAAAGAACGACTTGGCGGCTCTCGAATCGAAAGGTCTTCTGCTGCGTGGCAAGGTTGGAAAGGCATTTGTTTACCGGCCAGCTCCCGATCTAGCAGGCATACTTGGAACATGAGGTTCTAACTGACGAGCTGCCCGAATTCTCTCCAACGAGTTCCCCAAACCGACGCTGGACGCCGCTTCCTGCATCGCCGTTACTCGCAGCTATGGACACCTCCAAGCCTGTCGCGCCGCCTGCTGCCAAGACCAACCATTTTCGCTTCCACGAGAAGCACCGTCATCTCGCGCCAGTCTTCGGCAGCGACTGGTTCGCGCTCAAGGCGGAGGCCTTCGCGCGGTTTTTTGGGACGCCCACGTTTCTTGTCGGCCAGACGATCATCGTCGCCGTGTGGATCGCGCTCAACACGGCGGGCGTTTTCCATTTCGATATCTATCCGTTCATCTTGCTCAACCTCGCGTTCAGCTTGCAGGCCGCGTATGCTGCGCCGTTGATTCTGCTAGCGCAAACTCGCCAGGCGGACCGCGATAAAGCCCACGCCGATGCCGATGCCCAACACCGCGAAGATCTCGCCCACGCCAGCGAGCAGCGCGAAGCCTTGGCCGCTGCCCAAACTGCTAGTCTCCTCGTGTTGATGCGTCAAAACACCGAGCTCACCGAGATCACCAAGACCATGAGCGAGCGAATCCAAACGCTCACCGAAGAAGTCCACCGCCGCCTGACCGCGAAAGATTGAGGCGAATGAGCAGCGTGGTTCCGCTATTCTGGCAGCACGCAAACTTTCCACATGCCCTCGCCAGAATCCGACCCGCCGACTCCGGAGCGAGACATCGCGATTCATATTTTCACCGCCTCCGCCGCGCTGGTGGGCGTCTGCCTCACCGTCATCAGCATCGTCGGGCGGATCACCCAAGGCACGCTCATCCACCGGCTGGTGGATGATCTGTTAGCCGTGGATGCGATGATTTTCCTCGGCTCGTGCCTGCTCTCATACGGTGCACTCCGAGTCCGGGGAAAAAGCCGGGTGCATCACTTGGAAACTGCGGCGGACATCGTCTTCATCAGCGGCTTGTGTGGACTTGTGCTGGCCTGCGGCATGATCGTCTGGGCGGTGGTGTGAGGCCGCGGTCCCCCATCTGCCGGCAGGAAATGTTGGTGCGGAGCCGCCGGGAGGTAGTTCTCGCTGAACCCAATCAAAAAACCCATGGACCGCAGGGAACTTCTTGAAATCATGACACTCACGCTCGGCGGCTCGGTCGCCTTGCCGGAAAGTATCTTCGCCCAGCTCGCCGGACCGCTCGCTCCGGCGAAGCTGAAACTCTTCTCGCCCGCCCAGCACGAACGCGCCGCCGCCATCGCGGGAACGGTCATTCCAAAGACTCACACCCCCGGTGCGATCAAAACAGGCGTGGCGGGCTGGCTCGAGTTGCTAGTCCAAGACTGCCGGAATGCCGCCGCCCAGCAAAACATCCTCAATGGGCTGGCCACCGTGGTAAGGCAAGCTGCCGGACAATTTCAAGAACCCTACGCAAAACTAACGGCCCGCGCCGCCGACCACGCCGTCAGCGAGATGAAGAAGGGAAATTTCTAACCCACAGCATTCGCTCCGTTAGTCCCTGCCAGGGATCAACCAGAACGACATCTCGAAATCGCCGCCGCGACGGCGCTCGCCGCTGGTCCGTGCCGACCGTCGCCGCGATCGCATTCACCCCGCTGGCGATGTAGGGAGGGATGCAGAGCATGTTAAACAGAGCGGCCTTTAGGAGTGCATGGACTCCCGTCCGCGTCGCTGAGTTGCCGGTGAAATTTCCAGATGCAAGCACCGCCCCGTCGTTGGCCTCTAATGATACATTTGCGAGACCAATGGCGGGCTGCGCCCCAGCGCAACAAGTCTTCCACGCGCATCAATTTCGACTTATTTCGCAATACGGTATCCAGACAGTTAGGTAAGCCCGCCACGGAGGAAACATTGGTAAAAATCTCCGCCACTCCAGTTCCTAAGTCGGGCAACTGTTGGAGCGAGGCCACGCCCGTGTCGGGGATAAGTTCTAACTTTAAGTTAAACAAAGTCGCGAGCGTTTCACCGGCTTCGTGAGGTCGGGTTTCGTGGTCGATGGTGACCCGCAACCGGTTGCCCCCAGCACCCGGCATTGCGGAAATTAGGTTAAGCGGCGCACCAGCTCCGGTGGCAGTTCCGCCTGAGTCATGGGAAGTCGTCGAGACCACCACGCGGGCGACACTTTGGCCGTTTGCTTGCAATAAGCGGACGATTAATGCTTGCCCGCCGCCGTTTTGATAGAAGTCCCTGACGGCATAACTCATTGCACTTTCCGTTCATAGTCCGTCGAATAGGCGCTCGTAGTCGGTATAACTGTTGATCACTGCCGGAACTTGGTCCGGCACATCTTATAGAGCGGTGGGACCGCGAAGGGCACGACCGACGAAGGCGGTGGAGGACCTAGGAAGCGCCGCCACAGAGCGGACGCCACTGGAGAGTTCTTCCACATAAACACCTAGATAAGTAGCGATGACGGGCATGGCAGGCAAAAATAGGTTATATAGTGAGTTAAATAGAGGTGACGGAGGCGTCACACCCCCTTCGATGATATGGTGATTTCCATAGATAAAAACTAAGCCGCCCACAGTCTAGGGGAGAAGCCGAGGGGGTATATCTAACGTCCAATCAGCTATCTCGGCCGGTTATCATGGGGGGATAAATAACCGACTATTTATTTTCCCTCGGCGCGGCAACTCGTTTCTGCAATTGTCACAAAGAGATTCATAAGTCTGGACCGAAGTTAGCAGATGGATTGCTCAGGGGGACTTGAGTGCAAAACCAGCAAGTCAAGTGATCTCAACTACTTTCATTTTCAGGAAAAAGGAATTAACTTGCAGTTCTCTGGATGTGGGGAACGGTAGTAAATCTCCGATATTCCGGTGACACCCCCTAAGAAATAGATCGAATCAAACCCGTTCCCCTCGAGTCTTCTGTGGCGGAACATCAACGAAGAAAAAACAATGAATCTACAAAAATACAAACTGCTGGGAAGCCTCAGTGGGATCGCATTCGGGGTGGCAATGATTGCCCCAGGCATCGTGGCGGCCCAAGAAAATGAAGCAAACGCAGGTGCCGAGGTGCAAACCCGAGGACCGGTCCACGAAGCATTTGCCGGGACGGTTTCATTCAACCCTGAGGTGGGAATCATCGTCGATCAGGCACCACCAGCGCTAATCGAGGAAGTGCCGCCGGAGCAACGACTGGAGGGCGACAATGTGTCGTGGATCCCCGGCTACTGGGGCTGGGACGAGGACCAGAATGACTTCCTATGGATCAGTGGAATTTGGCGCAATTTGCCGCCAGGCCGGGAGTGGATTCCAGGCTATTGGGCAGAGAATGAAGGACGCCATCAGTGGACTTCAGGGTATTGGGAGGATTCCGATACCACCGAAGTGACCTATTTGCCGAAGCCTCCTCGCAGCGTTGAGGTGGGTCCAAATATAGAAGCTTCCTCAAACGACCAGAGCTGGGTTCCGGGCAACTGGGTCTATCGGGATGATCGTTATGCATGGCGCACTGGCTATTGGGCACCCGCCCGCCAGAATTGGTCGTGGACACCTGCTTACTATCGCTGGACCCAGCGCGGCTATGTCTATGTGGACGGTTATTGGGACTATCCAGTGGTCCGCCGCGGTGTGGTGTTTGCACCTGTCCGGTTCGACGCTGGCTATCGCTCACGCGCTAACTTCTATTACACACCTTCCACCGTGGTGAGTCTATCGGTGTTCACCAATCACCTATTCTTGCGGCCAAACTATGGTCACTATTACTATGGCGATTATTATGAACCAAGATACCGTGATCGGGGATTTTTTGCGTCTTATTCCTATAACTCCAGCCGCTATGGTTATGATCCTATTTACTCACACAATCGTTGGGAAAACCGCAACGACAGGAACTGGGATCGCCAGCGCCAAGATTATTATGAATATCGCCGCGACCATGCGGATTCCCGTCCGCCAAGTTCATGGGCTTTATTGAGTGCCCGCTCGCAAGTGGATCGTGACCGTGGAGATTACGGTGTCGCGGAGCGTTATGATCGCGTCGTAAGCACCCGTGATTCTGGCCAACGATTTCAAAAAGTGGATCAAAAGGACCGTGAGCGCTATGACACCCAAAGAAAGGACATCCGCAAGTTTGGCAAAGAGCGGGAGCAACTTGAAACTCGCAAAGATAAGTCTGATGCCACTGGCGGAAAAGAACGCGAAACTGCGACCAAGGAGAAAGTCACCCGCTCGCCGATGATGGCCAAGAAATCTGATCGTTCCGACAAGGCCGGCGGCCCTCCAGAAAGATTGCAGCCCCGCGCATCTGACAAAGACCAGAAGATCAATAAAGCCGATAAGGCAGGCAACGATTCAAAAACTGCTAGCGAAGATCCATCAAAGGGCAAACGCCCTAAAGAAGGCACAGCGGACCGCGAGTCTGACCCAAGTTCGAAAGGAAAAACAAAAAAGGAAACTCCAGCCGAAACGCGGGTAAAGCCGGGCGAAAAGCGCGAGAAGGATCCATCAGCTCCGGGCAAGGAAAAGCGCCAAGCGGACCCAACGAGCGAACGCAAGGCGATGCCAGGCGAGAAGCGCCAAGGAGATCCAGTCACTGATAGGAAGGACAAGCCATCTGAGAAACGCCAAGCAGGGCAGAACTCTGAGCCGAAGGCAAAACCTGCCGAGAAACGCCAGGTTGACCCAAGTTCTGGGCAAAAGGCCAAGCCTGCGGAAAAGCGCAAGGCCGAGCCAACTCAAGAGCGCAAGGCCAACCCGACTCCGAAGCGCGAAGCGGAACCACAGGCCACTCGCAAGGTGGAGAAGCAACAAGTCCGCCAGCCTGAAGCGCAGCGCGCGGTGCAGAAGCCAGCGAAACAAGCCCAGCCGCAACGCCAAGCTGAGCCACGCCCTAAGCAGCAAAAGGCTCAGCCACAAGAACGCCCAGCTCCCAAGCAGCAGCAGGCGCAACCGTCAGCGCCGAAGGCTGCAACCTCGGACCCAGACAAGAAGAAAAAGAAGTCGCAGTCTGAGTGAGAAAGCTTGGCATCACCGTGGGTAATCCCCTAGGGGATTACCCAACCCATGAACCGCAGGACCTTTATCCGAACCACCGCCGCCACTTCGTTCGCCCTCAGTCAGACTGGCAGCTTGCACGCCATCGAAGCAGAGAACACGTATCGCAAGAACATCGGCATCCAGCTTTACACGCTGCGCAATGAACTCGGAAAAGATCCTGCGGGCACGCTGAAAAAAGTCGCCGCTGCAGGCTACAAACAAGTCGAGCCATTTGGATTTCCCGATGCCGAGCCAATGATCAAGGGAGCCAAGGACGCTGGCCTCGATATTCACTCATCACACTTCACCTGGGATGCTGTGGTGAATCCCACAGACGAGGCAATGTCGGATTTCTCAAAAATCTTGGAAAAAGCCCATGAGATCCACCTCAGTCACTTGGTCATTCCCTATCTCAAGGAACCTAACCGCACGACTCTCGACGACTACAAGAAGGTGGCCGCCCACGCTAACAAGGCCGCCGCGATGGCGAAAGCTGCAGGCATTCAATTGTCCTATCATAACCATAACTTCGAGTTCGAACCCAAGGAGGGTGGCATGCGAGGTTATGATATCTTTATGGAAGAATTCTCGCCGGAGATGCAGTTCGAGATTGATGTTTTTTGGGTCAAAGCCGCCGGACTCGATCCCGTGGAACTCATTAAGAAGCTCCACGGTCGCGTTTCCCAACTTCACCTAAAGGATCTCAAGGATGGACTCAAGCTGCCCTCCTATTCGACCGACTTGCCAGTGGATGCTTTTCAGGAACTTGGCGATGGCATCATCCCGATGGAGCCGATCATCGTCGCAGCAAAAGCGG
>JAYTEI010000325.1:0-2818 GCA_043735445.1 Akkermansiaceae bacterium
TCCGCATCGGATGCCTTGCCGGCAGGGGCTTCCTCCTTGCGTTTCACTTGGGCGGAACCCAACTCGAAGCCTTCAAAAAACGCCGCCCACGTCGTATCGACCGACTTCGGGTCTTCGCACCATTGGCTGTATTTTGCTTCCAGTAAATCTGCGTTCTGTCGCGGCGAAACCGAAGAGTTCATGTGAAATGGGTAAAATGAGGTGGCGAGCCCGGAAATTTCCCGCTTGGCCCGCCACGCGCGGCACTTCATTAAGGGGCCAACACCGCTCCGTCAACCGCGCAAGCGTGAATTTCACCCATCCGCGGAACCCGCAGAACTCATGATCGAAGTCAGCCAACTCACCAAGCGATACGCCCGCCACGAAGCGGTCCGCGACATCTCATTTTCCGTGGCGCGCGGCGAAATCGTCGGCTTCCTCGGGCCGAACGGCGCGGGCAAAACGACCACCTTGCGGATGCTCACCGGCTACCTGCCACCCACCTCCGGCACCGCCACCATCGCCGGTTACGACATCTTCCGCCAATCCATCGACGCCCGCCGCAAGATCGGCTACATGCCGGAAAATGTCCCGCTTTACGAAGACATGCGGGTGAAGGAATACCTGAAATTTCGCGCCCAGCTCAAGGGTCTCGGCAATGGCGACACCCGCCGCCGTGTCGGCGAGGTCATCGACACTTGCGGCCTCGGTGACGTCCGCCGCAAGATGATCAAGACCTTGTCCAAAGGCTACCGCCAGCGCGTCGGTCTGGCAGATGCCCTCGTCCACGATCCCGAATTGCTGATCCTCGACGAACCCACCAACGGCCTCGATCCTAATCAAATCCGCCAGATCCGCGAGCTCATCCGCCGCCTCGGCCAATCCCACACCGTCCTCATTTCCACCCACATTTTGTCGGAAGTGGAAATGATCTGCAACCGCGTCATCATCATCGACGAAGGCCAGATCAAGGCCGCCGACACCCCCGCCAACCTCGTCGGCCAAATGCGCGCCGCCGGCCGCATCCAATTGGAAATCCAAGCCGACCCGGAAGTCGTCGCCGGTGCCCTCAACCGCCTCGACCACGTTAAAAAAGTCACCCCCGAGCCACTCGAAGAAAATTGGACCCGCTACACCGTGTGGGTCGATTCCGGTGCCGATCCCCGCGAGTCCATCGCCCAGCTAGCCTCTCAGTACGGCTGGCCGCTGCGCTCGCTGTTCCGCCACGTCGCCACGCTGGAGGATGTGTTCGTGGAGCTGACGCGGCGGGATTGAGGCGTTACGTTTCTGGCTTTTCTTCGTTCCCATCATGGGTGGGCAATCAACCAAACCTCCGGCGTCAGTGCGCCCGCGCGTTTAAGATGCTCCTTGGTTCCGGCCGTTTTCAAGACAAGGTTCGCGGGGCGATCGCCTTTTGCCGCGTTGCGGAGCTTCCACGCGAGCGAAAGCCGGTAAATAAATTAGCACTCCGGCAGTCAAGGTGTGGCAGAAAAACAACCGGCTCGCCGCGCAAAAAGGATCGGAGGCATCCTGCCCCGCGATCCAGACACTCGCATCCACGGCGACCGCCTTCATGCCTTTGCGAGCCGGTAGCGACCCTTGTTGAGATGCTTGAACCCTGCGGCCTCACTAAAGGCTTCGAACGCCACCACCGCGCCGACTTCTACCGCGAGCACAAGCGCCCCAAGAAACTCTGGCTCAAGACCCTCTCCCGCAACACCCGCGTCATCCTCACCGGCATCGACCTGCCCGCCGCCTATCAGCCCGGCCACTTCTCCTCGGAGCCATCGTTCAACTCCAGATCCTCGCCGCGGTAGAAGCGGACGACGTTGGCGAGGAATTCGAGCTGGGCGCGGGTGAAATCGCAGTGGGCGCGGTCGAGCTGGCGGAAGACGTGGCGGGCGTCGAGGAAGAGCACTTTGTCCGCGCGGCCGGTGCCGGCCTTGCCCTTGTCGAAAAACCAGAGGATGCGGCCGTGGTAGGGCTCGATGATTTCCACGATCAATTTGACGATGGAGGTGGGCGTGTAGGAAAGGGGAATAGCCATCTTGGCTGTTTGTTCAGGAAGAAACAGGCGTCTCGCCCAATATATGGCGGACCGCCTTTTTCCCGGCTACGAGATCTGGAAGCAATTCGCCGCGACCGGAGCGCACTTGCTCTGGCGGGCAAAGGTTTCTCTTCCGCTGGGAAAAACCGAGGTTCTTGCGGATGGCTCCTATCTCGCCAAATGGCTACCCCAAGAGGAGCGGAAAAAAGGGCAGCGAAGCGGTGGTCGTGCGGGTGATCGAATATAAACTCACGGATCCCGGAGCTGCCGGCGACAAAGGGGAAATCTATCGACTTATCACCACCATCCTCGATCCGGCGATGGCGACGGCGGCGGAACTTGCCGCGCTCTATCCCCAAAGATGGGAAATCGAGATCACCATCAAGGAGGGGAAAACGATCCTGCGCAAAGGCCGGATCACGTTGCGAAGCAAGATTCCCGAATTGGTTAGGCAAGAATTCTGGGGAATGATTCTCGCGCACTATCTGGTGAGGAAAATGATGGCTCAAGCTGCGTTGGACAAGAAACGCGATCCAGATGAACTCAGCTACGAAGGGAGCATTGAAATCATCAAATCCACGCAAACAGGTCCGGTCCTGAGCATTTCCCACTAAGGCAAGAGCGCGCGTATTTGCGCAAATGCGCAGGCACATTGGGGAAACCGCCGCCGAGAGCAGTCGCGGTCGGAACACGGAGCGCACGATCAAAGCGAAACCTCGACCCAAGTTTCCGGTGAGGAAGCGTGGAACCAAGCCGAGCGCAAGAGTTCGCCAGACCACCGTCATAATCGTC
>JAYTEI010000326.1:0-13432 GCA_043735445.1 Akkermansiaceae bacterium
CAGGAAGTCGCCATGATTTCCACGGCCGAACAACGTTTTCTAAACGACTCAGAACGTCTGCAAGCACGGATTGCCAAAGGCAAACTCAAGCGCGAAGCCGTCATTTACATGACCTTATTGCGGGCAGAGCAAGGCTTCAGCGGGTTGCAAGGTGCGCTCGGGCTGCGGCCACATTTTAACCCGCTAGAAGAGCGGGTCGAGGGCCACATTTTCACCAGCGCGGCTACCGTTAGAGGACGGGCGAGTCATCGAGATCCGCAAGCCGCGCCAGCGCTGGTTTACGCGCGCCTTGAGATCGCTTGGAAGCAAGCCTGGCCCGCTAGGAAATTCGTCATAAAATGAAACCGGAATGAAACTGGACTGCCCACGACTTTGGAGTGCCTTTTGAACCGAATCCCCGCAAAATCAAGGGCTACAGCCCTTTCATGAGAAACTTGGGGTAGGCGTCATGGCCGACCAACTCCTCCAACTCCTCCAACTCCGCGCCGCCACGAAACTGAGTGCGGGTGGAGTCAGTGCTTCTGTAATGCCAATGGCTATAGCGACCGTCGGTAGTAAAGAATTCGAAGTGCGCGGGATCGGAGAAGGATTGCCATTTCGTCCCGCCGATTTGGGTTTGGAGATTGGTGATGGGACTAAAATTTCCAGAAATAACCCGCTTCTTCTCCTCGTCGATTTGTGAGGCCAAAGCGGGATCCGCAGCAGCAGCGGGTTGAAGCCTGGCCAAGCTGGCGAGGTATGTGGCATCAAGCTGCTTTTTCTGTTTGTTGATAACAACCTGCGCTTCCTTAAGCGGCTTGTAATGGTTAGGGGACAACGGCGCAAGCCGAGGATCCAACTCGGCCGCAGCGAGTGACTGTATAAAACCCATATCAGAGTAATTGCGGTTTTTTGAATCATACTTGCGATGCATGTTTCTATATCCCGCGAATCAAGGAGATGGACGGTTGCAACTGAAATTAATGGGCAGCAGTAAGGCATCAATAAGGAGGGCTGATGTTTTTGTCCGCCCGGATGATGGCGATAGAAGCCGAAGTATCTCGTGCTCCCGCCTCCACCGCAATCGGCAGACGATCAGACGCTATAGCACCCGGAAGCGTTCGCCCCCTTGACAGACCCTGCCGTAAAAGTGCATTTAGCCTGCGACCGAGAAATTGTTCTCAAATCCCCTAACCAAGCACCGCTACGATGAACTCACTTTGCATCACCGCCGCCTTCTTGATGTTAGCTGCCGTGGCGGCTGCTGCTCCCTTTATCACGAGCTTAGCGCCGACACGAGGTCTTGCGTCGGAAGCGACTTCGGTCGTCATCACGGGACAGGAATTCGGCTTAAGCCCCTCTGTCACTTTTAATGGTGCCGCAGCCACCGTCACCATCAGCACCGCCACCAGTCTTACCGTCAGCAAGCCGATCGACAGCGGCGGCGATCTAGCGATGGTTGTGGTCGCGTCCGGTCAATCTAGCAACTCCAAGATTTTCCGCTCGGTCGCACTCACCTCGCTGCCCGGCTACTATGTGGATCTCCTAGCAGAAGTAGTGGTCCCGGCTCCGGTGGGGAGATATTCGGATCAGAACAACCAGACTGCGGCCAAGCTCGCTCCCGCCGGATTCTACGCGCCGGTCCCCGGGATGATGCAGGCGATCCCCTGTCCGCCCGGCACGTTTTCCCAAACTCAGGGAGCTGCTAGCCCCACTCCCGCGCCTGCCGGAAGGTTCGTGGCGACTTCGGCTGCCACCAGCTCCGAGGCGTGTGCGCTCGGCAGCTACACCCCGTTTTCCGGGATGGCTCAGGCGATCCCTAGCAGTCCTGGCTACTTCGTAAATTTCCAAGGTGCCATTGCGCAAACCCCCGCACCTGCGGGGAAATTTGTGGCAGGTTCCGGCGTCACCTCGACTTCCGATGCGCCGACTGGCAGTTATACGCCGATCGCCGGCATGTCCGCCGCCATTCCCGCCAGCCCTGGATACTTCGTAAATTCCCAAGGTTCCAATGCGCAAACTCCGGCACCGGCAGGGATGATCGTGCCGAATGCGGGTGCCACCTCCGCCACCCCTGCGGGTGTTGGGACTTACGCTCCCATTGCCGGCATGACGGCTGCGATCCCTAGCAGCCCTGGCTATTTCGTGAATTCCAATGGGGCGAGCGCTCAGCAGCCCGCGCCCGTCGGCCAATTCGTCGCGCTGCCTGGGGTCACTTCGCCGACGCCGGTGCCTGCTGGGTATTACGGTCCTATCATCGGTCTCCAAGCACCGATCCCTGCACCTGCGGGCACTTATGCACCTAACCAAGGCGCCGCCCAGCCGCTGCCAGTGCCGCCCGGCTACATGACTAACGGCCCGGCAGCCACCTCGATTACGTCCATCCCGCAGATCAAGCTGACCGCTTATAACTTAGGACCAGGCACCGCCCAATCGGTGAGTTTCGAGACTCTCGCATCGCAAAACTACGGCATCTTCTACACCGAAAACCTTCAAGATTACATTCTGCTAGAAACCGTGGCAGGCACTGGCGGCGTCGTCACACGCGCCTTCGATCCACTCGTCTCCACCACCAGCAAACGCTTCTACATCGTCGCGCCCGTGCGCTGAATTCCAAGCTTACTAACAACCTCTCGCATGTCCCGCGCCGCCATTTTCGCCAAGATCGAGTCCGCCAATGCCGCTTTAAAAACTAAAGCCGCCTATCCGAAATACGACCCAGCATTGGTCCACTCGCTGCCGAAACTCGAAGGCTCTGATCTGTGGGAAATTTTTGCCCGGAATTTCTCCGCCGTGAATGGCAAGCCGATGACCTCGGTCCAGCAGCTAGCAGATTTCCTCAAGCTCACCGGCCAACTCCACGGCTACTGCGATCCCGCGCTCTACGACGCCATCGGCAGCCAACTCGCCGCCGCCGGCCTCACGGTGGAAACCGAGTATCACCGCGACCGCTATGACGACTATCAGTTCGGCATCACCCGCGCCAGCGGTGCCATCGCGGAATCCGGCAGCGTCATCATCGATGACGAACGCACCTCGCACCGCCTCGCCGCACTCTCGCCGTGGGTCCACGTCGCCGTGTTAGAGCGTTCTGAAATCCACCGCACTATCCCAGAGGCCATCGCCGCTTTTGGCGATAGCCCGAACATCATCTGGTGTACCGGTCCGTCCAAGACCGCCGATGTCGAAGGCATCCTCATCGAAGGCGTGCATGGTCCCGGCGAGCAGATTGCGCTACTTTTATCGCGATCTTTGGTCTAGCAGACAAATCTGAATTAATGAGTATTTCACGGGGTCAAGAGAGTTCACCCGGAATGAAGTTGGAGAGGTTTTCCTAGGTTCCCTCGTTAGAGATAATAGAACACCTAACCCTGACGGAAGTGTCCTACGGCCATTTAAACAAAATCGCCGAACTCCCCGATGGAATGCTGAGGTGAACACTTGTGTCAAAATAGCTCCTCACCCGCCGACGCTGAAGGAGACATTGTTGCCCCTTGTCGTATCTAGCTGTGATCCTTGAAGCAGATGGCCGCTGTAGGTCCATTTCGCCGGGGCGGTTGTTAGTGCGGCGCAGCGCGGTATGGAAAACGAGGCCGAGATAGCGCTCCGCTAGGGTGCGGAAGGCCGCTTCGTCGCGGTGGATGGCGAACGATTTCATGAGTGATTCATCGGTGTCTCGCATGGTTTACATGACAGAACACCGCGCTAGGGCAGGATGTGGACAAGTTTTTTCCAGACTATCAGATCAAGCATGCCAGAGCGGAACCATTCTGGAACTGCGGATTTTCCGGTCCTTGGTTGCGAGTGGGAGCTTGAGACAGCGCGCGGTGGCGACGATCAATCGATCCGCAGGATCTTGATGGAAGCCAGCGGGCAGACGGTTCATTTCCGCAACGATGGTTGGAGTGACCGGCTGGATTTTAACAGTCGCGGGTGAGGCCGCGATGTGCAGCCATTTTTCGACAGATTCGCGGATCTTCACCCGGCCCATGGCCACGAGCGTTGCGAATTCCCAAAGGCTGATGTCGCTCAAGACCGGGCGATTCTCCGGCAAGAGGGCATCCAAGGCATCTCGTTAGCGCTGGCTGAGACTTGGGTCGCCGAGCATCCACCAGATCCAGATGTGAGTGTCCAAAAGGGGTGCCGCAATCATTTGAGGGCGTCTATTTCGATTTCCGCAAGCACTGGAGCGAAAGGATCGCCCGTGTAACTGCCACTCCCGCGCAGGGCGAGCCACGGCTTAGAAGGCTTCTCCGCGACGACGCGCGCGACTGGCTTCCCGCGCTTTGAAATCACCAAGTCTTGGCCGGACCTTTGAACTTCGTCGAGCAACTGCAGGCACTTCGCCTTAAACTCAGTGGCGGTGATTGTTTTCATCTGACAAGATGAATGACCAGTCATCCAAGACAAGGAGGATTTCACCATCGCCGTCGTAGTAGCCATTCCACATCCAAAACGAGCGTGATCCTTCGTAACTATTTCACTAACCACCCACACGCCTGCTTCGCGTAGTAGGTTAGAATCATATCAGCTCCGGCGCGTTTGATGGCTAACAGGGATTCGAGAACGATGGCGCGTTCGTCGAGCCAGCCACCGGCGGCGGCGCTTTTGAGCATGAGATACTCGCCGCTAACCTGATAGGCGGCGATGGGGAGGGTGCTCGTTTCCCGGACTTTGGCGATGATATCGAGATAGAGGCCGGCGGGTTTGACCATCAGCATGTCCGCGCCTTCGGCTTCGTCGAGCAGGCATTCGCGGATGGCTTCGCGGGAGTTTGCGGGGTCCATCTGATAGGTTTTCTTGTCGCCCTCCTTGGGCGCGGAATCGAGCGCACCGCGGAACGGGCCGTAGAAGGCGGACGCGTATTTCGCGGTGTAGCTGAGGATGGAAACGTTGGAAAATCCCCCGCCGTCTAACGCCTCGCGGATGGCGGCGACACGACCGTCCATCATGTCCGAGGGGGCGACGATATCGGCTCCGGCGCGGGCGTGGCTGAGGGCTTGGCGGCAGAGAACTTCGACGGTTTCGTCGTTAAGAATTTCTAACTCCCCACGCGGGTCGCGGTGGACGATGCCGTCGTGACCGTCCGAGTTGTAGGGATCGAGCGCGACATCGGTGATGACGCAGAGGGAGGGATGCGCGGCCTTGAGGGCGCGGATGGCGCGGGGGACGAGGCCGTCGTCGTTAGAGGATTCTGCGGCGTGCGGTGTCTTGCGGGCTTCGTCAATTTTCGGGAAAAGCACGATCGCCGGAATGCCGAGCGCGTGGGCCTGGCCAGCTTCTCTAACGAGGCTTGTTAGCGACCAGCGCGTGACGCCGGGCATCGAGGCGATGGGCGTGTCCTCCGCATCTTCGTGGAAGAACATCGGCAAGATGAAAGCTGCGGGAGTGAGCGTGGTTTCACGAATCATCGAGCGGATCGCAGGCGTGCGGCGGTTGCGGCGGGGGCGGTGCATGGGAGGACGGTTGAACATCGAACATCGAACTTCAAACATTGAACATCGAAGTGAAGAAAAAGAGGCGACTATTTCTTCACTTCAACGTTCGATGTTGGGCGTTCGATGTTCGATGTTCGAAATGGCAATGGCATTCGCGGCGGCGTATTCGCGGGCGTGGGTGAGGCTGATCTGGATTTCGGTGATGCCGTTTAGCTTGGCAAAAGCGGCGGCATTTCCTGATAGCGCGAGCTTGGGAGCACCGGATGGATCGCGGGTGATTTCGAGATCGAGCCAACCTGCCTGACCGCCGATGCCGGTGCCGAGGGCTTTGGAAACCGCCTCTTTCGCGGCGAAGCGGGCGGCGTAGTGGAGCGCGGGTTTTTTCTGAACCTCGCAGTAAGTGCGCTCGTCCGCCGTGAATAGCTTGGCGAGAAACGGCTCGCCATGACGCTCGATGGCGGTGGCGATCCGCTCCACTTCCACCACGTCGATGCCGATGCCGAAGATCCGCATGGTCAGGCGGGGTAACCAGCCATCAGCTCCTTCATCTCCCGCACTGCGGCAGTTAGACCGACGCGGGTGGCGCGGGCGATGATGCTGTGACCGATGTTGAGTTCTGACAAATGAGGGATGGTTAGAATCTGATGGATGTTGGTGTAGTTGATGCCGTGACCGGCATTCACTTGAAGGCTCAGGCGGCCTTCCTTGGCGGCGGCGATGAGGCGGTCGAGTTCGGTTTGCACGGCGTCGCCGGTGGCGTTGGCGAAGGCACCGGTGTGGAGTTCGATCATGTCGGCGCAGGCTTCGCCGGCGGCTTCGACTTGTTTTAAATCTGGGTCGATGAAAACGCTGACGCGGATGCCGGCGTCTTGGAGGCGGGCGATGACCATCCGGGTTTTGTCAAAACTGGCGAGCACATTGAGGCCACCCTCGGTGGTGATTTCCAGGCGATTTTCTGGCACTAGGCAGACGAATTCAGGCTTCAATTTCAGGGCGATGCCGACCATTTCCTCGGTCACGCCCATTTCGAAATTCAACGGCGATTTCACCTCGGCGCGGATTCGATAGGCGTCGGCATCCTGCATGTGGCGGCGGTCACCACGGACGTGAATCGTTAGGGAATCCGCGCCACCGGCGAGGGCGTCGTGGCCGGCTTGGGCGGGACACGGTTCGGCGTTAGGTGAGTCTGGCGTTTTCGCGTAGCGGGCCTGACGCAGGGTGGCGATGTGGTCGATGTTGACTCCGAGAAGCAAGGGCATGGCGTGCAATAGCGGGCGGAAACGCTTCCGGCAAGACTCACTTGCCACAACGAGTTTGGCGGAAGTTGCTCGCTGTTGCGGTCAGTGGTGATGCCGCGGATTCGCGATCAGTGACCTGATAGAGAAACCGGTGTTCGCTGTCGATACGCCTCGACCACCAACCGACTGAGGAACTCAGACAAAATCAAATCGACATTTCGTTGAGTTTTCTTGGCTGTCGGTCATGGCAATAGAGATCACTCCATCGACTTCGACGGGTTTGGACCGAAACCCTTGGTAAACTCAGTGCTCAAGCACTAAATTTTGGCCAAGTTCCTAACCCAACCATGGGCCTAACCATCTCTCCGCCTCTTGCAAACTGATCCCCTTGCGCCGGGCGTAGTCCTCGACCTGGTCCTTCTGGAGTTCCGAGATGGCGAAGTAATGGCTGTCTGGATGCGAAAAATACAACCCACAGACGGCGGCTCCTGGATGCATGGCGCAGCTTTCTGTGAGCGTCACGCCAGTCGCCTCGGACGCTCCTAGTAGTTCGAACAGCGGCGGCTTCTCGGTGTGATCTGGCTGCGCGGGGTAGCCCGGTGCGGGACGGATGCCCTGATAGTTTTCATGAATCAATTGGTCATGAGTGAGCTCGTCTTCCGTTTCATAACCCCACTCGACGCGGGCTTGGTGATGGAGAAACTCGGCAAACGCTTCTGCGAAACGGTCGGCGATGGCTTTGACCATGATCGCACCATAAGGGTCGATCTGTTGGTCGAGTTCCTCGGCATACTCATGCGCACCGTGAATGCCGACGACGAAGCCGCCGATGTAGTCGGGCGTGTTCCCGCCTGCCACCCAATCTGCTAGCGCGACGTTCGGTTTTCCCGAGTCTTTCTTGAGCTGCTGGCGCAGGCTGTGAAAGCGCATCCGCTCGGTGGTGCGGGACTCGTCGGTCCAGACGATGATGTCATCGCCATCCCTGTTAGCGGGGAAAAATCCGTGGATGCCTTCGGCGCGGAAACGATCCTCAGCGATGATGCGATCCACCCAGGTGAGCGCGTCCTGATAGAGCTTAGCGGCTTCCGCAGCACCGGCTTCGTTCTTGGTTTTGAGGGTGTCGGTGGTGCGGTCCCAGACGCCGCGGAGTTCCCAAGCGTGGAAGAACGGCGTCCAGTCGATGAACTTTACGAGCTCGCGCAGGATGCCCGAGCCACTGGGGGCGCGGGCATCCTGCCCGCTGACTCGGGTGCCCAAGAACGCAGGCACCGGCGGCGTGTAGTTTTCCCAATCCAGCTTCGGTCCGGCGGCGCGCGCTTGCTCGAGTGTTAGTGTTTCCTTTTTCGGCCCGCCGAGGAAGTTATCGCGGAGTTTCTGTTGTTTGATGCGGTTTTCGGCGGCGAATCCTTCGCGCTGTTCCTTGGAGAGCAACGAGGTGGTGACCGGCACCGAGCGGGAGGCATCCAGCACATGGACGACCGGCCCGGAGTAATGCTGCGCGATCTTGATGGCGGTGTGCGCGGCGGAGGTGGTGGCACCGCCGATGAGTAGCGGCACCTTGAATCCTAGCCGCTCCATTTCCTTGGCGACATGCACCATTTCATCCAGCGATGGCGTGATCAAACCTGATAGACCGATGACATCCGCACCGAGTTCCACGGCTTTCGCCAAAATCTTATCACACGAAACCATGACGCCCATGTCGGTGACTTCGAAGCCATTGCAGGACAACACGACGCCTACGATGTTCTTGCCGATGTCGTGAACATCGCCCTTGACGGTGGCGATGAGGAAACGGCCGGCCGAGCGACCGCGCTCGGCGAGCTTGAGCGCTTCTTCATCCGTTAGAGATGGGTTCTCTGCCATCAGCGCGGCGATGTCGCCTGCTAGATATTGCGCTTTGTCCGCCTCCATGTAGGGAAATAGCCATGCCACCGCCTTCTTCATGACGCGGGCGGATTTCACCACCTGTGGCAGGAACATCTTCCCGGCACCGAACAAGTCGCCGACCACGCCCATGCCATCCATCAGCGGGCCTTCGATGACTTTGAGCGGGCGCACATATTTCAACCGCGCCTCCTCGGTGTCTTCGTCGATGTATTTATCGATGCCGCGCAGCAGTGCGTGTTCGAGGCGCTTTTCCACCGGCTCATCGCGCCACGCGAGGTCTTCCTCGATCTTCTTGCCGCTGACGTTCTTGTAGCTTTCCGCAAGCTCCAGCAGCCGCTCGGTGGAGTCGGCGCGGCGGTTCAGGAGCACGTCCTCCACGCACAGTAGCAGCTCTTTCGGAATCTCATCGTAAACATCGAGCATGCCGGCGTTGACGATGCCCATATCCATCCCTGCGAGTCCGGCATGATAGAGAAACGCGGAGTGCATGGCCTCGCGGACTTTGTTATTACCCCGGAATGAGAATGATATATTAGAAACGCCGCCGGAGACTTTCGCGCCGGGTAAGTTCTCCTTGATCCAGCGGGTGGCGTTGATGAAATCGAGCGCGTAGTTGTTATGCTCCTCAATGCCGGTGGCGACGGTTAGAATGTTGGGATCGAAAATGATGTCGTCCTGATTGAAGCCGACCTCATCGACGAGGATATGATAGGCGCGGCTGCAAATGCGGATCTTTTCCTCGTAAGATGCGGCTTGGCCATTTTCGTCGAACGCCATGACCACCACCGCCGCGCCGTAACGCATGATGTGACTGGCCTGCTTCTTGAAATTTTCCTCACCCTCTTTGAGGGAAATCGAGTTCACGATCCCCTTTCCTTGCAGGTATTTGAGGCCTTCCTCGAGGATTTCCCACTTCGAGGAGTCCACCATGATCGGGACTTTCGCGACGTCTGGCTCGCCTTGGAGAAGCTGGAGGAAGCGGCTCATCATCGCCTTGCCGTCGATGAGTCCGTCGTCGAAACAGATGTCGATGACGTTGGCACCATTGCCCACTTGCTGGCGGGCGACCTCGACGGCGGCTTCTAAGTCACCGGCTCTAACGAGTTTCGCGAACTGCGGCGAACCGGCGACGTTGGCACGCTCGCCGATCATCAGGAAACGCTTGTCGGCGGTGTGATTGTAGGCCTCGGTGCCGGACAGGCGGAGGGCGTGGGGAATGGTTTTCATGAATCAGAAGTCAGGCGCAAAGGTGAAAATCGAGCACAGCCATGGCTGCCCGGAGATTTGAGCATGGCCGGACTGGGATTGTCGAGGGCTTCGCGCAACTGCCGAGGCGGCATCACCATTTCATGATTAAACCACAGATGGACGAGATGCACGCAGATGGACGAAGGGATAGAAGATGAATGCTTAATTTCCGCCAGCAGTAAGGCCCTAAATCTGGCTCTTCATCCCTCTTATCTGCGTGCATCCTGTTTATCGGTGGTTGAAAAATTCGCATGAAGATCCCGAAGATCTTGCTGGCATCACCGGCGCTTTCCCGTCTGAGTCTGCGGCAGAAACTATGTTTGTTATTTCGACCGCCGCCCTGAAACGCAACACGGCCATTTTACGCGAGGTGAAGGAGGCGGCTGGCTGTCATTTGGTGTTAGCCCTCAAGGGATTTTCCTGCTGGAAGGCGTTTCCCTACATGCGCGACGACCTCGACGGCTGCTGTGCCTCGGGCCTGTGGGAGGCCAGGCTGGCGCGGGATTATTTTCAAAAACATATCATCACCTACTCGCCCGCCTACGACGAGGCGGACATCGCGGAGCTTTGTGAATTCACCGCTCACCTCGATTTCAACTCGCTCTCGCAATGGTTCCGCTTTCGCGAAAGGGTGATGGCGCACCCGCGATTCATCAGCGGCGCGCTGCTCTGCGGCCTGCGCGTGAACCCGGAATGCTCGACCGGGGAAACGCCAATCTACGACCCCTGCGTGGCTGGCTCGCGTCTCGGCATCACCGCAGATCAACTCGCTGGCGTAGATCTAACCGGACTGTCCGGGCTACATTTCCACACGCTCTGCGAACAAAACTCGGACGACTTGGAAACCACTCTAACTGCAGTGGATGAGAAATTCGGCCATCTGCTGCGTTCGCCACAATTCATCTATCTAAACATGGGCGGCGGGCACTGGATCACCAAGCCGTTCTATGATCGCGAGCGGCTGGTCCGGCTGGTTAGAGGGACTCGTGAGAAATACAATGTGGAGGTCTGGCTGGAGCCCGGCGAGGCCGCCGCCATCCACACCGGAGTGCTGCGAGCGAGCGTGATGGATGTCTTCGAATCCGCCGGTCACCGCCTTGCGATCCTGAGCATTTCCGCCACCGCGCACCTGCCGGATGTGATGGAAATGCCCTACCGCCCGGATGTTTTTTTGGTGGAGAGGCCAGAAATCAGAGACCAGAAGCCAGCTAAGAAACAGCCTGCCGTCACTTTTGCGGGCGAAGCCTATCGCCTCGCGGGCGACCCCGCGAATCTCCAATCCCCAATCTCCAATCTCCAATCGCTTGTCACCTATCGGTTAGGCGGCCCGACTTGCCTGGCGGGCGATGTCGTCGGCGATTTCTCATTTCCGCGCGAACTCAAAGTCGGCGACACGCTCGTCTTCGATGACATGGCGCACTATACGATGGTCAAGACGACGACCTTCAACGGCGTGAAACACCCGGCCATCGCGCTCCAGCATGACGATGGGAGGTTGGAAATTCTGCGTGAGTTCGACTACGCAGATTTCCGCGACCGGTTGTCCTAACACCCCACCCATCCACTGCGGCGCATCGCAGTGCAGATTCACCCAATCACACACGGCACCAGCGCCCCGTCGCTCATGCCGTGGATCTTCTTTTTGTCCGCCGGGACGATCGTCGCTAGGCAGCCGCCGAACTTGGTTTCGCCGGCGTCGTCAGTGAAAAAGTAAGGGCACAGCCGCACTCGGCCTTGGATCATTTCGACGGACCCGTCATCGCGGAAAACGGGGTGCTCGATCCGCCGCCCTTCGCGGAATTGCTGGAGAATCCAGGGTTGCTCGGATGCCTGATCCAGCGCGGTGTGGAGGCGTTCCGACCATTCCGCCGACGGCATGTCGTGGCCGACAAATACCCCGCGCGAACCCCACGCGGTTTCGTGAAATCCGCTGACTTTGAGCACGAGTTGGCGTTCTTTCTGGCTGAAATTCGCGACCTCCTCCCAGGAATGCGCGTTGATCCTCGGCAACGCCGCGTGTGGCGGCAGCGGCGTGGGATCCAGCACCCAACCAAATGGCACCAACTCGCGCAAACGCTTAAGATGGCTGCCGCGCAGCGTCTGCTCCCAGATCTTTTTCAACGCCGGCGACCACAGCAAGGCCAGCCAAAGTTTGTCTTCCAAGTGCGGCTTGAACGGCGGCGTGATTCTGATTTCGCCCGCTGCGGCCTTGTCGGCGAGGCGTCTCACGGAAGCGATCGACTCCCAGTCGAAGAGTTCGAAAAACCGATACAGCGAGCGCCCGTTAGGCTCGTATTCCTCCGCCGAGGCCACCTCCCAGTCAGCGCCAAGTTCGCGGGTGAGCCACTCCATTTCCGGTCGGTAATCTGCCGCTTCTTCGGAAACCAGCACCGTGCCGCCCTCTGGCATCAGCGAGCGAAACCCGTTGATCATCCCGTTAGGCCCGCCCAGCACGTCGAAGCCGGCCTTCGCATAAACCTGTGAAAGCCAAGCGGTGACGCCGATGCCGCCGGGCACGCTGTCCAGCTCGGTCATCGCGAAACCCGTCTCAGTTAAAATGAGATCCGGTCGGAACACCCGTGGAAACTGCTCCGCCGTGGCTGCTTCGCGCTGCAAGTGGACCAGCCATTCCGGTTTCCCCTCATCGAGCAGTTCCGCCAGCCATTCTGGTAATTTGCCCGCCGCGCTCCGCCGGTAGAGGCCGTCGCAGGCTTGTTGGAAGCGGGCTAACGGATGCCCCAGCGCCATCATTTGGCGGGCTTCAGCTTGGCTCAATTTCAGCGGCTCCGGCGACCAACGCCACGCGCCGCCGCCGAACAACCCACCTTCTGGCAAGCCGTCGCGCAATTCAAAAAGACTCAATCCCATCCCGCGGCGAGCCTCCACTTCATCGGCGGGCTTGCCAAGTGATTCTTCAGGCTTGCAGGCGATCCGAACCTCGCCCTTCATGGCTGCGGTCCCATGACGCCTGAGGTTTTGAGCTACGTTTGTCCCTTTTGCGGCTGCGAGGTCCGCGTCGGGAAAGCGTGTCCCGGCTGCGCTAAAAAAATTAAAAAACCGCAGCGGCGAGCGTGGCAACAGGACAAATCCAAGGACGGCCTCAACTTGCCCGACGATGACTTCGATTACGAAAAATTTGTCGCCCGCGAGTTTGGCAAATCGCCGCACTTAGCCCTCGGCGTCAAATGGTATTGGTGGTTGCTGGGCGTGGCGCTATTGGTCGCGATGATCACCGGCTTGATTTGGATCGGCTGATTTCGGAGATCAATTCCAGCTCGGTGTTTTCGAACGACTCCGGCGAGCACGCACGCGGCGCGGCATCACTCGATCATAGCTTCCCGTCGTCATTCCGCGACCTTCGGCCACTGGCGTTTCCATTCTGCTAAAGCATGTCCGGGAAAATCCTGGAAGCACCAACTCGGCCTCCGTGAGGTAATTTGGAAGCTCGATGGCCCGCCGCACTTCCTTTAAAACCACCAACATCATCACCACCAACCCGAGCAACATCGTCCCGGCAAGGATCCAGCCGGTGGTCACCGCGATGCCGAACCAAGCCACCGCTGCCAGCGTAAGCACGCCGATCCAAGCCAAGCTTGAAGCCACCAGCACGATCAGCAATTTAGAGGGCTTTAACGAAAC
>JAYTEI010000327.1:0-13397 GCA_043735445.1 Akkermansiaceae bacterium
GAGCGGCGGCGCGGTGATGGTGGCGCGGCACCTTGACGATTGGACCCGCCCGGCCTCCGGAGACGCGGAAACCCTGCCGGTCTATCGCACCATCGCGATTGCCAGTTCGCAGCCGTTCAAGCTCCTTGAGTGGAAGGTCTATGATTTCATCCATGCGTTCGGCGCGAAAACTCCTGCGGACCCCGAGGTGGTCGTGCTGGGCATTGACGAGGCCAGCCTCCAACTCGGGGACTCCTCGGCCTTCCCCGAGGATATCGAAGGGTCCCGCCCGCTCCAATTGATGAACGAGAATTTCCCATGGTCGCGCGAGGTCTATGCCCACGTGATCGAACGGTTGGTGGACGCGGGTGCCCAAACGGTGGTGATCGATCTGATGTTTCCCGCGCCCTCCGGACTCCACCCCGAAGGTGATGAGGTCTTGCACCGCTGTTTGGAAAAATACCGGAAGCATGTCATCCTCGCCGCGGATTTAATCTCCCAAGGAATCCAAAACGGCCAACGAGAAAGCGTCCAACTTCCGTTCCAAGGACTCATTGCGCAAAAGTGGCCTGCGGATGAGCGCATCGGTTTTGTTTCCTACTGGCCGGACACGGATGGGGTCATTCGCGAAACGCGCTTTCAATATTCCCAGGATGCCGCACTCCCTGAGCGAACCCTGCACTCGTTCGCCGCCTCCGCCCTTTTGTCTCAAAAGCTCGGCAACCGCCTCCCGCGCGACTCTGATTTCCATTATGTGAGGTTTGGTGACTCGACGAATTACCCGCCCGTTTCACTGCACGAAATTTTCGTCCCCTCGATCTGGGAGAGTAACTACGGCCTCGGCAAGCGCTTCGCCGGCAAGACGATCTTCCTGGGCACCGTGGCCCGCCAGCAACAGGACTTTCACCCGACCCCCGTCGGGAAAATTGCCGGGGTTCAGATTCATGCCCATGTTTACGCCGCCGCGAAGGCCGGGCAGTTGCTGCATGGGATGCCAGCGTGGTTCCCGCCGGCGTTGATCGCCGCAGCGTCCGCCTTGGCTTGGCTTTTGATTTCGCGATTGCAGCGGCCGGTCCTGGTCACTGGAATCTTTTTCGGGGTGGTGATCCTCGCCATGGCCGGCCAGATGTTATTGTTCAACCATGCCGCGCTGGTGGTCAACGCCAGCAGCCCGGCGCTTGCCTTCGGGCTGATCGGCATCTGCGGATTCTCCTATGATTTCCTGCTAGAGCAACGCCAGAAGCAGGCTCTCAAACGCTCCGTCATGCGCTTCCACTCTCCCGATGTCGCGGAACAGATCGTCCAGCATCCGGAGACTTACTACTCGATCCGGCAAGGGGCCGTCCGTTGCATCGTCGTCCTCTTTTCCGATATCCGCGGCTACACCAGCATGAGCGAGCAGTTGACCGCCCAGCAAATGGTGACGCAACTCAACGAGTATTTCGAGCGGATGGTCGCGGTCGTTTTCCAGCGCAAGGGAGCTGTCGATAAATTCATCGGCGACGCCATGATGGCCGTGTGGGGACGCTTCCGCAACGATTCCAAGGAAACTGAACTTGCCGATGATGCCCGCCAAGCGGTGGACGCGGCCTTGGCCATGCGGAAAGAACTCGCGATGCTCAATAAGGGGTGGCGCGAACAGGACATCACCGAGTTGACCATCGGGATCGGCATTCACCAGGGCGAGGCGGTGGTCGGGGAAATCGGCTCGCAGGAGCGGGCGGAACTGACCGCCATTGGCGATTGTGTGAACCTGGGATCGCGGTTGGAAGGCGCGACCAAGGAATACGGGATCGATCTGCTGATCAGCGATGTGGTGCGGCAGCGGGTGGCCTCCCACTTCATTTGTCGCTCGGTGGATCTCGTCCGCGTGAAGGGTAAAACCAAGCCCGTTGAGGTTTTCACCGTGCTCGGACCACGCGAAATGACGCCCCCACTGGGATTCGAACATTACGAGGATGCCATGTGCTGCTACCGCCATGGCCGTTTTGGCGAAGCCCTGCAACTCTTCCAACAAGCCATCGACGGAGGCATGGATGATTACCTGACCCGCGTTTTCGTAAGTCGTTCCAGAGATATGGCGGAACACCCGCCTGAATCCTGGGAGGGGGTTTACACGATGACCAAAAAATGAGCGGCCTCAGGCGACCGCCGACCATTTACAGATCCGGGTTGCGCGGAAACTTGGCGTAAGGCAGTCGCGCTCCCTGATATTGCTGCCGGTCGGCGCGAATGTCCGCCGGTGCGACAAAACCGACTGTGCCCGCTGCGGCGATGAGGTCGTCTTGATCGATGCCATCACCACTGACGCCGATCGCGCCGATCAACACACCATTGCGATAGAGGGGAAAGCCCCCGGGGAAAATCGTGATACCGTTGGGCAGATAAGGATTGGGCACCGTCAGCGCAGTGGTCAGCACCACGCCGTTCAAAGGATTCTTCACCCCCGCCGGCAGCAACGAATAGCGTTCCTGCAAGCGGTAGAATGGACCCGGTGCAGTATTCGCAATTCCCGGTGGATAAAACTGCTGCGCCAGGAAGCCCACCGTGCGCGACGAGAACGCCCGCGTGTCATCGGAAAAGAAAACCGCCGTGCGCGCCTTCTGGGCCGACACATCCCAACTGAAGAGGGTCGCGTCCGGCGTGCGGACGGTACCGAGGATGGCGGGCGCCGTGTTCTTCAACGCGGGATTGTTCACCACGGTGATGAAAGTCTGCGCGGCCCGCCCGCGTGGCAAACGGATCCCGGCGCGGGTAATTTTTGCTTGGGCTGAAGCTTGGGACAGAATGGCGGCCACCTCCTTCGAGGTCAGCCGCGGCTGGCCATTGATGGAGCCGCTCTCGGGATCGGCGATGATGGCTGCCCTAATCTCGCAGGCTTGTCCCCCAAAGAACCTAGTCGGATAGGCGACGAGGGGGGAATCCACGATGGCGTAGGGTAAAACGTTGCTGCCGATCGAACCGAGCGGTTGCACGTCGCCAAGCTGCGTACCGCTTTTCACGTAGGGCACTCGGATGCCATCAATGGAAACATTTGAGCCAAAAATCGTGGTCCTGGGTTGAAAGCCGATTTGACCCGCCAGCGCCACGTCTTCATCCGGATCGTAACGCTGCTGCTGGATCTGAATGTCAGCCAAAGCGGAGAAAGGGCTGACCTTGGGCGCACGGGTCTGGCCCGCCACGCCCACGCCGCCAATCAATCTTGCGCCACGAAAAAGTGGCACTCCGCCGGGAGATCCGGCGAGGCCGGTCAACGGGGCCGGGCCGGCAATGGCCGCGCCATTGGTGCCGCTGGTAAAATCGGCGACGTAACCGGCGTGCGGATTTTTAAAGCGATTCACATCGGTGAACGAAAGGTTCGAGAAATTCACCCCCACGAGCGGGCCGTTCGGACGATTTTGAATCCCGGGCGGGAAATGCTGCTGCACGATGAACCCGGCCGTGCGCGAGGTGAAGGCATTCTGGTCGCTACTCAGAAAGGCTGCGGTGCCGGCCTTGGTGATCGCGTCCTGCACGGCGTGCGCATCGGGCGCACTGTCCACGCTCCAGACGCCGAGCACGAACCCCTCGCGGTCCGCCACCGCGATGACGGCATGGGGCTCAATCTGCTGCGCGCGGGAAATGGCTTGGGCAAGAACGCGGGCCACCTCGTCCGAGGTCATGCCGGAGGCGAAAACCGCCTGGGTCAGCAGGCCGAGCAACAGTTGGATGAGGCTGCGGGTCACGTCCCAATAGTGGAGAACAGGCACCCGGCGGCAAGATTCAATTCGCCCTTCCCAAACCCCGTTCCAGTGCCCCTGGCCAGCCAAACGCCCTGCTTACATGGATTGAGCAAGAAGTGAACGAAGAATGGCCGAACGCCTGTTTCCGAACACAAAAAAGGGGAGCCGCTCGACCCCCCCAATTAATTAACAACCAATATGGTGCGCGCGACAGGACTCGAACCTGAACAGGGTTGCCCCCACTAGAACCTGAATCTAGCGCGTCTACCAATTCCGCCACGCGCGCACATCATCGACTGGTCGGCGGGAAAACAACATGCCGCCTGTGACATTGCAATCCCGTTTTCGCAAAGTTTCACGGAATGTGTGGCAGATCCTCGGACCGCGGCTGTTTTCGGCGTTGCCAAACCCGCTCCCCCTCAACCACGCTTGCTCCATGCAGAAGGCCACACCCATCATTCTCGTGCTGATTCTCGCCGTTTCGGCGATGGTCCTCTCTATCAGATCCCACAATCCTCCGCTCACTGGCCTGCCGCCAGCGGTGCAAACGACTCCGCCAGTCGCGACTACGGATGCCGGGAAATCCGCTCCCACCACCCAGCCGCCCACCACCGTGGCGGTGGCGACACCACGCCCTTGGCCGCAAGCTTCCTCCGACATCGCTCCCGACAAAGGGGCCACCTTCGGCACTCTGGCTAACGGCTTGCGCTACATCATCTATCCGAATCCCGAGCCACCGAAACGCGTCTCGCTCCGCCTCCACATCGCCTCCGGTTCGCTGATGGAGGCCGATGACCAGCAGGGAATCGCCCATTTTCTCGAGCACATGGTCTTCAATGGCTCCAAGGATTTCACCTCGCAAGAACTGGTCCCGAAAATGCAGCGCCTCGGGATCGCCTTCGGCGCTCACGTCAATGCATACACTTCGTTCGACGAGACCGTTTACATGTTAGACCTGCCCGATCTCTCGCCAGACACCGTGAAACTCGGCTTCACCGTGATGCGCGATTTCGGCGACGGCGCACTACTAACCGCTGAGGAAATCGACAAGGAACGCGGCGTGATTCTATCGGAAAAAATCAGCCGCGACTCCGTCGGCACCCGCATCATGGAGCAACAGTTCGCGAAACTCCTGCCGCAGTCGCTCGTCACCCGCCGGTTCCCCATCGGCATCGAAGAGGTGATCAAGGCCGCCCCGCGCGAGCGTTTCGTGGATCTCTACAGCCGCTATTACACCCCAGCACGGATGACCTTCATCGTCGTCGGCGACATCGATCCTAGGGAAATGCAGGCCAAAATCGAAGGGACATTTTCGTCGATGACCAACCCGCCCAACGCGGGGCCAAACCCGGATCTCGGCACGGTCGTGAAGCCAGAAGGCCTCGTCACCGCCGTCTTCGCCGACAAAGAACTCTCGTCCACGGATGTCTCACTGATGCTCGTCCGGCCTTATGTTGAAAAACCCGACACCGCCGCCATTCGCGCCGAACACATGACGTTAGAAATCGCCCATTCCATCGTTAGCCGCCGCTTCGAGAGGCTTGCTAAAATCGAGGGTTCCCCGGTCGCTTCCGGCTCGGTTAGTAATAGCGACCTCTTCAACCACCTCGAGCTCGGCTCCATCGACGTGACCGCCGCCGACGACCGCTGGCAGGACGTCGTGCCCATCCTCGAACAGGAGTTCCGCCGCGCCATCGACCACGGATTCACCGATGCCGAACTCGCCGAGGCAAAGTCCAATATCCTCAACGCCTATCAGCAGCAGGTGAAACAAAAAGCCACCCGTGAGTCCGAAGTCCTCGCCACTGCCCTCGCGAAATCTATCAATGACAACAGCGTCTTCTCCGACCCAGAAGCCGACCTCGCACTCGCGATGAGCGCGCTCGATGCCATCGACCTAACCACCTGCCACAAGGCGTTCACGAAATTCTGGGACGCGCCCGGATACCACTTGATTCTAACGACCAAGGACAAGCCGCAGGACGCAGAAAAGGATCTCGCCGCGTTGTTCGAAGAGTCCCGCGGTAAGCCGGTCGTGGCCCCTTCCGCACGGGTTCTCCAAACCTTCGGCTACACAAATTTTGGCAAACCCGGCAGCGTGGTTTCCCGCAAGGAAGTCAAGGATCTCGGCATCACGCAGCTGGTCCTGGCCAACCAGGTGCGGGTCAATCTCAAGCCGACCGATTTTGAAAAAGGCAAGATCCGCCTGCTCGCCCGCGTCGGCTCCGGCAAGCTCGTCCAGCCCAAGGACAGCCCGATGTTAGACACCTTCGCCACTGCGGTCTTCGAAGGCGGCGGCCTCGGCAAGCACTCGAACGACGATCTCCAGCAGATCCTGGCGGGCAAAAACGTCAGCTCGTCCCTGGCCATCGGCGAGGACGCCTTCACCCTCGGCGGCACCACCACGCCGGCGGATTTCACCACTGAGGTCCAGCTCATGTGCGCCTCGCTAACCGATCCGGGCTACCGCGAGGAAGCGCTCTGGCAATTCCGCAAGGCGATCCCCACGCTCTATCAGCAGCTCAAGCATACCCCTGCCGGTCCCCAACAGGAAATGGAAGCTTGGCTCTACGGCGGCGACTCACGATTCACCATCGCGCCGGTCGCCAAACTATCAGCCTACACCATCGACGACGCGAAAAAGTGGCTCACCCCCGAGCTCACCAAGGGCTACCTCGAGCTCACCATCGTCGGGGACTTTGAAACCGAGAAAATCCTGCCCGGGCTGCTCGCCACATTCGGTGCGCTTCCCACCCGCGCCGCAGCCGCACCCGCATTGGCCGAGGCCCGCAAGATCCAGTTTCCCAACGCCCCCGCCGCCAAGACATTCATCTACGATTCCAAGATTGCCCAAGGCATTGCCTCCACCCTTTGGAAGACCGCGGGTATCCGTGGAAACCAAAAGGAATTCCGCCGCCTCAACATTCTCGGCGAAATTTACGGCGACCGGCTCCGCGAGGAAATCCGTGAAAAACTCGGTGCCTCCTACAGCCCCAACGCCGGGGCATCCGGATCGGATGCCTATGACGGCATCGGCTATGTGATCGGCCAGAGCGTCGGCAAACCCGAAGACCTCGAACTCCTCCTCAAAACCATGCGCGATCTCGCCGACAAGCTCGCTGCCGGAGGTGCCACCGCCGACGAACTCGACCGCGCACTCAAACCCACCCTCGGCGAACTCGACAAATCCCTCCGCGATAACAGCTACTGGCTGGCCACCGTCATGAGCCAATCCCAGTCCGACCCCAAGCGTCTCGAACTCGCCCGCGGCCGCGATGCCGACTACCGCTCGATCACCCTCGCCGAAATCAACGCGCTCGCGAAAAAATACCTCAAGGCCGAAAACGCCTTGCTCGTTTCCATCAAACCCGCCGGCTGATCAGCCCCCCCATGGAAACGATCCGCATCCGTCCGCTCGACGCCGGCGATCTGATAGACGCCGCGTCGTTGCTCACCCAGCTCAACCCGGAGACGCCCGCCGCGCTCATCGCCGAGCGCCTCGCGACGCTGCTAGCAGATCACTCCCACTACCAACTCTTCGGCGCATTCGCCGCCGAGAAACTCGTCGGCGTGGCCGGCGCGTGGATCGCCACCAAGATCTGGTGCGGGCGTTATTTGGAAATCGACAACCTCGTCGTCGATCCTAACCAACGCTCGGCTGGCATCGGCAGCCTCCTCATCCAGCACCTCGAGTCCCTCGCCCAAGAGCGGGAGTGTAAAATCATCGTGCTCGACAGCTACACCGCGAACCGCCCATCCCACCGGCTCTATCACCGCCTCGGCTTCGAGATTTGGGGCTTCCATTTCGTCAAGCCCCTCGGCGATTGGCAGGGCGCTGAATGAAAGTGGCTCCCACCATGCGAGTCGCCATCGTCCACTATCATCTCGATCCCGGCGGCGTCACTCGCGTCATCGCGACCGCGTCCCAAGCTCTAACCGCCGCCAGCATTCAGCACGTCATTCTAGCAGGTGGCTGCGGCGTCACGCCGCAGGCCGTGCTCGGGGCGTCTCGCCCCGAGGCCCTCCCCATCCACACCATCCCCGCCCTCGGCTACCTCACCACCCCCGGCGTCACCACCGCAGCCCAACTCACTGCCTCTCTTCTAACCACCGCCACCGCAGCCCTCGGTGCCGCTCCCGATCTCTGGCATTTTCACAATCATTCGCTCGGGAAAAACTGCCTCATCCCGGATGTGATCGCCCGCCTCGCCGCAGCGGGCGAGCGCCTTGTCCTGCAAATCCACGACCTCGCCGAACAAGGACGGCCTGCGAACTATCCGCTCATCGCCGATTGCGAAAATCTCTATCCGTTTTCGCCACGCATCCACTACGCGTTCCTCAACACGCGCGACCTCTCGCTCTTCACCGCCGCCGGACTGCCTGCGGAAAATAGCAGCATCCTTCCCACCCCAGTCGCCATCCCCAGCCTCATCCCGCCACCCGCAGCCGGCCCGCCCATCCTCTTCGCGCCGATCCGCGGCATCCGCAGGAAAAACCTCGGTGAACTCGTTTTCCTAGCCGCACTCGCTCCCGCCGGGACGCGCTTCGCCATCAGCCGCGCACCGCGCAATCCCGCAGCACTACCCGTCCACGACACTTGGCAGAAGTTTGCTAACAGCCAACGGCTGCCCATCGCCTTCGACGTGGTGGACCGCTTCGCTCCCGCTGTGAGCGCGGCCTCCAGTTTCGACTCATGGCTGGCACACGCCACCCACCTCGTCACCACCTCAGTTTCCGAAGGCTTTGGCTTGCCGTTCCTCGAAGCAGCCGCGCTCGGCAAGCCACTCATCGGCAGAAACCTGCCGCATCTCACTGCGGCGCACGCCCGCCACGGCATCCGCACCGGCCATCTTTACGACCGACTGCTCGTCCCCGCCGACTGGATCGATCTGCCGATCCTCGAGGACTATCTCACCGCCGATCTGGAGAGAACCTACCGCGCCTATCGTCGCCCGCTTTCCAATCAAACGATCGCCGCCACCCTCGCCACGATCATCGGGGGCGACTATTTCGACTTCGGCAATCTTCCCGAACCGCTCCAGCAAGCCGCCATCGAGCGCTTGGCAGATTTGCCTAACCACAAGCTCGTCCTCGTCCAGCACCACGGCCTAACCACCCCCGCAGAGGATTGGCTAGCTGCCGTCATCGCCGAGCGCACGCCCACCGCCACTCCCGCGCAACTCGCACCCTACGCGGTCAGCGAGTATCAAGAAACCATCACCGCCCTTTACACCCACCTCCTCGCCCAACCGCCCGCGCCGGTCGATTATTTGCCCGCCGAAAAAATCCTAACAAGCCAGCTCACCCCCGGCTCCTTCCACTTCTTACTCGCAGCCTTAAAGCCAGATCGCGTGCCAGCGAAAGCCTATCGGGCGGTCGTCTTCGACATTTACGGCACGCTCCTCATCGCACCCGGCGGCGGAGTTAGACCCGATCCCAAAGCCGATCCGTCACTGCGCCGCGTCCTCGAAACCTTCGGCCACCAGCCGCCGGACTCGCCCAGCACAGAACTCCACGCCGCCGTCCTGCGCCACCACGCCGCCGCCGGAATCCCCTTCCCCGAGATCGATCTCCGCGTGCTGTGGCGGGAAGTCCTCGCGCTCGCACCCGGCACCGACACCACCGAGCTGGTGACCGCCATCGAAGCCGCCTGGCATCCCGTGAGACCGATGCCCGGCGCGGAACAAGCCATCCAACGCTTAGCCCGCGCCGGCATCTCGCTCGGCCTCCTTTCCAATGCCCAGTGCAACACCCTGCCGTCACTCGGCGGCATCGCGGACCTGTTCGCGCCCGAGCTCACCGTCTTGTCCTATCAGCACGGCGTCGCCAAGCCCGCGCCCGAGCTGTTCCAAATCCTAACCGACCGGCTGGCCGGCCGCGGGATCACTCCCGCCGAGACACTCTTCATCGGCAATGATCCCTTGCAAGACATCCTCCCCGCCGCCGCTGCGGGGTTTCTAACCGCACTCTTCACCGGACATCCGGACTCGCTGCGTCCCGGCGGGTGTTCGCCGGATTTCACCTTGGAGAAATGGGCGGACTTACGGATTTAGAGGCTGTCTGAAAATTGCCAGGATTCGCTTGGAACGGCTCCGGGCAGGATGCCCGGGCCACTGTGGCGCTGGCATTCTGCCAGCAGCCTCTTGGCGGACAGCTTTCAGGTGGTCAAGGCTCCGCCTCGAGTTCCACTCCATACTGCTTCGCGAAGGCCGCGGCGGCGGCATCGGCGAGACCGTGAGACTCCGCACCCGCGTGTCCAACGACAATGGCACGACCACCGGCAGCGTCCGCACTCTCGTCATCGTCGCGGTGAACTGAGCGAATCCAACCGAGCCGGTGGCCGAGCCAAGCGACGCCACCGGTTCTCGTGATTCCATCTCGACCTCACGCCACTTTCCGACCTTTTAGGAAATACCAAACTGCCGCCGCACAAAGGGCACAAGCGGCGAGGATCCCGGCGATGGAGGATGGCTTGCTGATTTGAGCGATTGCGGACTCAGCTCTGGAATTAGGAGTGGTCTTCTTGTGGACTACGGAACGCTTTGCATTCCGCTTTTGCTCCCGCTCGATGCGAACAAGTTTACTTTTAGGGGCAGGACCGTTGAGGTCGTATTCAGTCGGATCTCCCTCGAAGCGGAAGGTGCGGGTCCCGGCTTTGATTTGCTCATACCAGAGCTGCCAAGCAGAGAGATCCCTCGCCGCGTGCGAGTCATGTGTCGTCTTAGCGGGTTTGGACGTGAGAGGGAGTTTCGATAGCGCCCTCAGCGCGCGAACCGACAATGGTCCGTAACGGTCTTGGGGCGGCCGATTCTCAGAGTTGGGGAGCACCCATTCGTTGAAAAGGAGATCGCCCAACACCATGACGGTTTCCGGACTGGGAAGCTGACTTAAAATTGCCATGCCATCCGCCACTTCATTGGTGTAGTTATTGAACTTCGGGCCGGCTCGCGTGCTGGTGAAATCCTCTTTATGCTCGCTCTGTGCCTTGAGAAGCCGGTCTCGATAATATTCCGCGTGGCCGGGGATGGCGAGGAGGATGCTTACCGCACGATTCCCTATTGTTATCTGATCTTCTGTGGGCTTCCATCCTCCCGTAGTAGATTTCGATTTCGCCGCCGATCCTAGAATTTCAATCCGTTCGACTTCCGAATATTTCTCTATGGAGTTCATGGTGTTAGTCCATTTTTCAACCCAAGTTTTCCCGGCACGTTCCCAGTCTGCGTGCCAATCCTGACCCTGAATTGGAGGTGTGAATATCAGGCAAGAAAGCAATAGAATTCTTTTCATGGTCCCATCCTTCCAGCTGTTTCTTCACCTTTCAGCCACTTCTTCATCGCTCGCCGGTGAGATCGTGGACAAGAACTATGTGATGAAGGTCTATTTCAAAAAGGAATTGATTCCCACAGGCATGACAGACCAAGAGTTCTTCAATGAGTTCTCCATCTTCATCAGCAGCTCGGTCAGCGGGCAGCCCGACAGCCCGGTGTTCCAGCCTCGCTCCGGCTATACCTTGGTGCGGAATGTGAATGGCACTGAGCATTCAGTGGAGTTTACCTTTCCGAATCTCTACAACGGAATCCCCAGTCTTCTCCACACCGTGCGTGCCGAACATCAACGCAGCTCCCTTTCGTTAGGAGATAGTGAAGTGGTCAAAATGCGAGTGGATAATGATGTGGATGCCGACCATGACGGCCTGCCAAACTGGTGGGAACTATTCTATGGGATCGAAGCCAACAACGCTACCGGTCGCCATGGTGCCACTGGCGACTTCGATCTGGATGGTATCTCCAATCTCGTTGAATACTTATTCGGAATGAATCCGGCGTCAGAAGATCTGAATGCAGTTCCACGCGTCGCCGTGGTTCCACATGTTTCGATCTCGAATGCTTGGAGCTTGAGCTTCCCGACCATCCCCAACCGGATCTTACCCCCGGCGGGTCGGGGGATCTGAAGCGGTTCTACCGCGCGCGGGTCGTGCCGTGATAAAGTAGTCGAGGACTTCAGTCCGCTTGTCAGTTTCCAAGATCGGACTGAAGTCCTCGACTACCTTCATCCTCCGGGCTTGCCCTCGCGGATTTCCCCGCCATGCTTCGCCGCCTTGTGAGTTCTATTCCGGTTGAGCCATCGTTAGAAGCCTTTGCTGAGCTGGCAAAGCGGGGCAATGTCGTGCCCGTTTACACCCAGCTTGCCGCCGACTTCGAGACCCCATTGTCCGCCTATCTTAAGCTGCGGGATAATCGCCATTCGTTTCTATTAGAGAGTGCGGAGAGCACGGAGAAGGGAGGTCGCTGGTCGATCGTCGGCAGTGGTCCGCGGTTAGTTTTCGAAGCGCGGGAAAAGGAAATCACCATCCGCGATGGGTCGAAGGTCCGCACGTTCACCGCAGAGGATGACGTGCTCGCCGCGCTGGAGCGGGAAATGGCCCCTTACAAACCGGTCACTCACGGCGCGTTGCCACAGTTTTCCGGCGGGATGGTCGGGTATCTTTCCTATGACGCGGTTAGACAATTCGAGCCGACGCTCGGTCCGCCGCCGCCCGATGTGATTGGCATCCCGGACGCAATGTTCATGTTGGCGGACACCTTGTTAGTTTTTGATCATCGCTTGCGTCGCTTGCAGGTCATTGCCAATGCGTTCATCGACGAATTTCCCTCACCCGAAGAAGCCTACGCCGCCGCCCGTGGACGGATCGCCGCGATGGTGGAAATCCTCAACCGGCCACTGCATGTCACTGCGCTCAACGGGCTGGTCGAAGTGGAGCCGGTCGCTGCGCGGAGTAACACAACCCAGGCGGAATATGAGAACATGGTTCGTGCGGGCAAGGAGTTCATCGCCGCCGGTGATATCTTCCAATTTGTCCCGAGCCAACGATTCGAAACTGACTTCGACCGTCCGGCGGTGGATCTCTATCGGGCGCTGCGGTTGGTCAATCCATCGCCCTATATGTTTATCTTGGAACTGGGAGATTTCGCGCTAGTCGGCAGCTCGCCGGAAGTCCATGTCCGCTCGATCCAAGGTCGCATCGACATCCGGCCCATCGCCGGCACGCGCTGGAGGGGCAAGACTCCTGAGGAGGACGATGCGCTCGCTGCCGATCTGCTAGCCGATCCTAAGGAACGTGCAGAGCATCTTATGTTAGTGGATCTCGCTCGCAATGATGTGGGCCGCATCGCCAAGCACGGCAAGGTGAGTGTGGATGATTTCATGATCGTGGAAAGATATAGCCACGTCATGCACATCGTCTCTAACGTCTCGGGTGAGCTTGATCCCTCGCATAGCGCTTATGATGTCCTGCGGGCCACGTTTCCGGCGGGAACCGTCAGCGGCGCGCCTAAAATCCGGGCGATGCAAATCATTAACTCGTTGGAGAAAAACAAACGTTGTGCCTACGCCGGTGCGGTCGGCTACTTCGGCTTCGACGGCTCGCATGACTCGTGCATCACGCTGCGAACTTGTTTGCTAAAAGGCGGCAAAGCTTATGTCCAGGCCGGTGCGGGAGTGGTTGCCGATTCCGATCCCACCTACGAATATGTGGAAACCGTCAACAAGGCGAAAGCCCTGCTCAGCGCCATCGCCCTCGCCAAAACCTTGGGATCTGACAACTAAGAAGAGAAATTGAACCGCCGATGAACGCAGATGGAAGAAGGTATAAGAATTTAAAACCAATATCTTCTCTTGTTAACGTCCATCTGCGTT
>JAYTEI010000328.1:0-2793 GCA_043735445.1 Akkermansiaceae bacterium
TTGATCGTCAGCGAGCAGGAACCGCAGATGCCCTCGCGGCAATCGTGGTCGAAATGGATCGGTTCATCGCCCTTGGTGATCAGGCGCTCGTTGACGATATCGAGCATTTCCAAGAACGATGCCTCGCGCGGGATCTCCTTGGCATCGTAGGTTTCGATCTTGCCTTTGGCCTTGGGTCCGGACTGCCGCCAAACTTTGAGTGTCAGATTCATGGGGATTTCGATGCGATCTTGAAAAAATTTGGCAAGCTCGGCTATGAGCCTTGTCGGCGGCAGAGTAAGGACGATTGCGCCGCGAGCTAGGAGAAAAATCGAGCATTTGTTCACGTTGCGAGCAGCGAGGATTCGAGACTAAAAAGTCACTTCACGGCGTTAGACAAGCGAGTCGGATTGTGTCTCACTCCAGCATTTCCGAAACTATGTTAGCCTCCTTTGCCCTCACTTTGATTTTTGCCATCGCCTCCGCTCCCGCCCTGATTGCCGAATCCCGGCCTTGGAAAAGTGCCGACGGACTCCGCACTGTCCAAGGTGAATTCATCAAGCGCGACGCCACCAGCGTCACCATCTGCGGCGACGGCGGCAAGGAGTTCACCATCGAACTCAGCAAGCTCCACCCGGACGAAAAAAAGTGGCTGGACCTCAATCACTCGCTCAGTGGTCCCGCACCGGACCCGGCCGCATTCTTCGACAATCTAACGTTTAACGACACCCGCGAGACCACTCTCGCCAAGCTCAAGGTGAGCAAGATCGTGGAAATGACTGCCGACGAAACCTTCATCGGTCGCTCTGGCATCAACGGGATTTTCCGCACCCGCCAAAAAATCGGCAACCTCAGCGGCTTCCTCTATTTCGACTGGACGGAAGCCGGGAAACTCAAGGAACTCACCTTGCAAACTGATTGCCTGCCCGCCACCGCCTACAAGTCCGACATCGAGCCGAGTTGGAAAGGATTCGTCGGACTGCTCAGCACGCTCTACGGCAAGCCCGTTCAAAAAGGTCCTATTCCACCGCCGGACAGCATTGCCAGCGGCTCGTTTTCCCCGTCCCACATGTGGACGTTAGAAGGCGGCGGCTCGGCTCTACTAGGCACCGCGCGCGAGGCTAACAAATACCAACTCGTCGTCCGTTTCACCCAAAAGAAGGTCGCCGTGGTGGAGATTCCGTAGCGGCACCCTATCCCCTGAGTGAACCGCAAATACCGGCGCGCATCACCATTTGTGGAAACGTGGCTGGAGCGTCTCGCTCCAGACCGTTGTCCGGGCGTCCCGCCCGGACCTGAGGAGTGCGAAGCGAGACGCCTCCGCAACGGTCTGGCGCGAGACGCGCCAGCTACTTTCCCACCTCAGCTATTCAGTCAAATCCACTTCTTGAAAACTTCTCCCAGAACCAGAGACTCCGCCCATGGCCGAGCTTGATCTCTTCTCCCCCGCCCCGAATCCGCCGCAGCAGCGGCTCCAGGAGCTGCGCACCCTGCTCGACCACCACAACCGGCTCTACTACACCCAGGCCGAGCCTGAAATTTCCGACGCGGAGTATGACAAGTTGTTTCGCGAGCTGGAGGATTTAGAGAAGAAACACCCCGAGTTTCACGACCCGAACTCCCCCACCCTGCGAGTCGGCGGCGCACCCATCGCGGGCTTCCAACAGATCCAGCACGCCGTGCCGATGCTCAGCATCGACGACGTATTCGAACTCGGTGCTGAAGCGATGGCCAAGTCCGGTGCGAGTTGCCCCGAGCAGGAGTTGATCGACTTCTATCAGCGCCTGCGGAAAAATCTCAAACGCGAGAACATCGCCGTCACCGTCGAACCCAAGATCGACGGCGTCGCGGTATCGCTGCTCTATCAGGACGGCAAGCTCGCCTACGCCGCCACCCGCGGCGACGGTCGCACCGGCGACGATGTGACGCACAATGTGCGGACGATCCGGAGCATTCCGCTGGAGCTGAGATTTCAGGGAACGGTCGCGTCCACTCCGGCGGTTGACGTGGATTCGATCCTTCCCTACCTTACAACCCATGGACGGAATTCTCCAAGCCCAACTCCTCGCCGAACGTCTCCGCAAAGCCAGGGACAAAGCTTGGCGCGCCGGCTTCTCGCTGACATCGGAAGAAGCGATGGAACAAATGTTTCGCAACGGATCCGACAGGAAGCCCAATCCGTGGTATCGTGGGCCAGAGAATCAAACCGACTCCTCGACCCTCAACGATTCGGCAGACTCGCCGCTCGTTACCCTCAGTTAGGCGGGCAGTCGGAGCACACCGTTTTCCACATCCAGAGCAAGAATCGGGTCATCAAGTTCACCCTGCCTCCCAACTTCGGGGCACAAGGCGAGGCGATTGACTACCTGAACAATCTGGAAGCCGCGAACCAAGTGTTCGGCGATGACATCCTGCTCCACGGAGTCTTGGAAACGAAGCGTGGCCCCGCGCTGGTCATTTCCCAACCATTCGTCACGGGCACCGTGCCGACGTCTCAGGAAATCGCCATCTGGTTTGAGACCAACGGCTACCATTCGAAAGGACACAACCGCTGGAAAAATGAGGCAACCGGTGCCGAAGTTGCAGATGCACATGTCGGCAATCTGATCAAAACCGAAGACGGCGAACTCGTCCCTATCGATCTACAGGTGCTGTCGATGGGCAGCATCCCTCCTTCATCTCCGATCCCCGATCCCCAATCCGCGATCCCATCCCGCCTCGAAGTCCGCGGGGAAATCTTCATGCCTAACGCAGCCTTCGCCGCGCTCAATGCCGAGCGCGATGAAGCCGGCCTGCCCACCTTCGCCAATCCCC
>JAYTEI010000329.1:0-2784 GCA_043735445.1 Akkermansiaceae bacterium
TAGAAAGCGAACTCGCCGAGGCCATCGAAGGTGACGCATTTCATAAACCGCGCAGGGATGATGCGGTCGGTATCGATATCCGCGCCGGGGATGAAAACAGCGCGGCCGGTGACGGTGGGGACGGGTTCGAGAGCCATGTTAGGTAAATGCTGAAATGTTTTAATTAGCCGTCTTCGCGGTTGATGAGATACCACGGCCGTTTCACGTCGTCGGGAAACGGAGCGGATCGATAGAAGGCGGAGACTGGAAGCGTGAGGTCGATGGACTCGAGGTGGATCAAGGAATCGAACTGAGTGTAGATATGCTTTTTCCAATGGTCCGAGCGCCGGACGATGTAGATTTCCGGCCAGTCCTGCTCGATGTAAACGATTTCCTCGACGCTCGGCATCCGCTTGTAAGTGGTGAGCTTGTCGCCTCGATCAAAGCGCGAGGTCGATTGGGAAAGAACCTCGATGATGAGCTTGGGAGAACGAGCCAGATACGATTTGTCGTCGGTCGGCTCACAGGTCACGAAGACATCCGGGTAATAATAGGATTCTCCCACGTCGTCGGCGATTTGGACTTTCACGGCCTCGATGAAGACCCGGCAAGGGCCGCCTCGAAGGTGGTTCTTGAGTGTTGCGTAGGTATCGCCACAAATTTCATTGTGCCGGAAACTGACGCCAGACATCGCGTAGATCCGCCCGTCCACGAACTCATGACGGATTTCCGAGCGCAATTCTCCTTCGAGATATTCGGCGGCGGTGATGGGTAGGTTCTTGGCGGCGCTGCTCATAAAACGGATTCTAGGCTACTGCCGCTCTCGCTTCGAGCGTGAAAACCTCCCGCGCATCGGCGACGTGGCCTTGGATCGCGGCGGCGGCAACCATCACCGGCGACATCAGGATGGTGCGACCGGTGGATGAGCCTTGGCGGCCCTTGAAATTCCGGTTAGAGGACGAGGCGCAGAGTTGGTCGCCGATGAGTTTGTCCGGGTTCATCGCGAGGCACATCGAGCAACCGGCACCGCGCCATTCGAAGCCGGCGGCACGGAAGATTTCAGGCAGGCCTTCCTGTTCGCACTGGATCGCGACGATCTGGGAGCCGGGGACGACGAGCGCTTGCACACCCGGCGCGACTTGGTGGCCTTGGATGTATTTCGCCACTTCGCGGAAGTCGGAGATGCGGCCGTTGGTGCAGGAGCCGATGAACGCGACGTCGATTTTCACGCCCTTGATCGGGGTGCCAGCGGCGAGCTTCATGTAGGCCAGCGCTTCCTCGATGGAGGCTTTTTCCAACGGAGTCTTGGCCGTGGCCGGGTCAGGGATGTTTTCGGAAATGGAGATGCCGTGGTCCGGTGAAATGCCCCAAGTGACGGTCGGCTCGATGTCGGCAGCGTTGATTCTAACAATGTCGTCGAACACGGCATCGGCATCTGAAGCAAACGACAGCCAACGCGCGGCGGTGGCGGTGAAGTCGGACATATCGACGTATGGACGACCGTGGAGATAGGCGACGGTCTTGGCGTCGGGGTTCACATAGCCGCAGCGGGCACCGCCTTCGATGGACATGTTACAAACGGTCATCCGCTCTTCCATCGACATGCGGTCGAACACGTCGCCAGCATATTCATAGGCATAGCCGATGCCGCCTTTGGCACCTAGCAGACGGATGATGTGGAGGATGACGTCCTTGGCATAGACGCCGGGAGCGAGGTCGCCGGTGACCTCGATGCGGCGGACTTTGAGTTCTTCCAAGGCAAGCGTTTGGGTGGCTAACACATCGCGGACTTGGGTGGTGCCGATGCCGAAAGCGATCGCGCCGAAGGCACCGTGAGTCGCCGTGTGCGAGTCGCCGCAAGCGATGGTCGTGCCGGGCTGGGTGATGCCTTGCTCGGGACCGACGACGTGGACGATGCCTTGTTTGCCGGAGGCGAGGTCGAAATAGGTGACTCCGAAATCATCGGCGTTGGTGCGCAGCGCTTGCATCATTTCCGCAGCCAGCGGGTCTTGCGGCGCGTCCTGATTGATCGTCGGCACGATGTGATCGACAGTGGCGAAGGTGCGTTGCGGAAATTTCACTTTAAGCCCGAGATCGCGCAGCATGCCAAAGGCTTGCGGCGAGGTGACCTCGTGGATCAGGTGGGTGCCGATGAAGAGTTGTGTGCGGCCATCGGCAATGATGCCGACGGTGTGCGCGTCCCAGACTTTTTGGAAGAGGCTCTTGCCCATGGTTGGTTAGAATCCGGCGTGGTTGGCGGCGGGCGGAAAAGCTGGCCAAGGACTTTCCGAATGTCAAAGCCACATGCAAATCCGGCGGAGAAAGCGCTGGCCGAACGGCTTTTGCAATCACCTCAGCTCGATAATCAGCCCGGTGACGATTCCAGAGAGAACCAGCGCGGCGATTACAATTCCGACGATTTTAAGCCAGTTCCTCGACTTGCGGGTCTTGGCCGCTGCTCCATCGACCCAATCGTCCCAAGACTTCTGCGTCTGGGCACCAATGCGATGGTAATGACGCAAGTTTCCACTAAATTTGGCATTCTCATCGGGAGGAAGAGTTCGGTTCATAAGTCGATTACTTAGATGCTAATGACAGACTGCCGCTGCGTTAGAAAGCCATTTATTTAGGGATGAGACCCGTCCCTAGGGCGTTTGGTTTGAACTCCGCGAGAGCTTGATATTTGGGCGATTGAATTGGTCCTAAACAAAAGACCACGCAAATGCTGCATTGGGCTGGTGATTCAGAATCTTCATTCCTCATTCGGTGCGGACCCTGCGGTTCGCGGGTCGCTTGAAATCCGCA
>JAYTEI010000330.1:0-6182 GCA_043735445.1 Akkermansiaceae bacterium
TGGGAACCACTGATTTCACTGATTGAACTGATTTTAAAGAGGTTGGAGAGAAAGATCTGTACACCTAAAAGGTGAGTGAAATCCCCTCCAATTTTTTCAGTCAAATCAGTCAAAATCAGCGTAATCAGTGGTAAAATTTGCCGGTAACACCTTTGTCATTTTCTTTTTTAGGGTAAAGGTGGGTATGGACCGAGGACATGGGTAACCCATGTCCTCGGTTCATACGCTGGCTATGCGAGAATTTTTTTCACCACATTTCCCGCCACGTCCGTTAGGCGGAAATGGCGGCCTTGATGGAAATAGGTGAGCCGGGTGTGATCGAGGCCCATCAGGTGCAGGATCGTCGCGTGGAGGTCATGCACGTGGACGGGATTCTCAGTGATGTTATAGCCGAAGTCATCGGTCGCACCGTGGACGCTGCCGGGTTTGACTCCGCCGCCGGCCATCCACATTGAGAAACAACGCGGGTGGTGATCGCGGCCGTAGGTTTCCTTCGTGAGGACTCCCTGCGAATAGCTGGTCCGCCCGAATTCGCCGCCGCAGATGACGAGGGTGTCCTCTAACATACCCCGCTGTTTCAGGTCGCGGATGAGACCCGCGCACGGCTGGTCCATCTCGCGGGCAAGTTTCGGCAGATCCTGCGGTAGATTGTTGTGGTTGTCCCACCCGGGATGATAGAGCTGGATGAAACGCACGCCGCGCTCGGCCATGCGGCGGGCCTGCAAACAATTCGCCGCGAAGGTTCCGGGCTGGCTAACGTCCGGTCCGTAAAGATCCAGCACTGACTTAGGCTCGCCTTCGATCGAGGTGGCTTCCGGCACGCTGGTTTGCATGCGGTAGGCCATCTCGTATTGCGCGATGCGGGACTCGATTTCCGGATCAAGTTCGTTCTGATAGGAAATCCGGTTCAGCGCCGCGAGTTTATCGAGCACCGCGCGCCTGCCAGTGCCGCAGATGCCGTCGGGATTGGCCAGATAGAAGACCGCTTCCTTGCCGGACGAGAAGCGCACGCCCTGATAGCGCGAGTCGAGGAAGCCGCTGCCCCACAAACGTGAGTAGAGCGGTTGGTCGGTCTTCTTTTTCGTTACTAGCACGACGAAGGCGGGCAGGTTGTCATTCATGCTGCCGAGGCCGTAATGAATCCATGAACCGAGGCTCGGACGGCCTGCGATTTGCGAGCCGGTTTGGAAAAATGTCATCGCCGGATCGTGGTTGATCGCTTCCGTGAACATCGAGCGGATCAGGCACAAGTCATCGATTACGCCGCCGGTGTGGGGCAGCAGCTCGCTTAGCGGGGTCCCGTTCTTGCCATACGGCGAGAATTTGAAATGGGACCCTGCCAGGGGAAGGATCGCCTGATTTCCACTCATGCCGGTGAGGCGCTGGCCCGCTCGGACGGAATCCGGGAGCGGTTCGCCGTTGCGCTGACGGAGCAGTGGCTTGTCGTCGAACAAATCCTGCTGCGCCGGGCCGCCGCTCATGAACAGATAGATCACGCGTTTCGCCTTCGGCGCGAAACCGGGGAGATCCACGGACTTGCCTGATAGAAGCGAGCTGAGCGCGAGGCCGCCCAGCCCGGCGGAAAGCTTCGAGAAGAAATGCCGGCGGGTGACAAACAAGGGATCGAGTTCAGTGGCCATGGTTCAGCGGAGGGTGATGGCTTCGTCGAGATTAAGGATGGCATTGGCGACCACGGTCGCGGCGGCGAGTTCGATGGCGGGGATTTCCGGCGGCGCGGTAAGATCGCCGGTCTTGAGATAGGCCTCCGCCTCTTTCGGGTCCTTGCGGAAGTCTTCAAGTTGGGAGTCATACATTTCAATCAACAACTGGCGCTCGGTCTCCGTGGCGTCGCGCCCGAGGGTCTCGCGGAAAACCCAGCGAGTGCGCGACGGGAAATCCGCGCCGCCTTCCTTCATCATCCGGATGGCAAGGCCGCGCGAGGCTTCCACGAATTGGGGGTCATTGAGCATCACCAACGGCTGGAGCGGGGTGTTCGTCTGTTGGCGGCGCACGGTGCAAACGTCGCGCCCCGGCACATCGAACGCGAGCATGCCGGGCGGTGGCGCGGTGCGGCGCCAGAATGTGTAGAGGCTCCGTCGATAGATACCGGGTGCCTGGTCGCGTTGGTAATCGGGAAGAAAACTGTTGAGCACTTTCCACGACGCGGAGTCCGGCAGATAGGGCTTCGCGGGCGGACCGCCGACCGTCGATTGCAGCAGCCCTGATAGAGCCAGCGCCTGGTCGCGGAGATCCTCGCCAGAAAGCCGCTTGGCCGGACCGCGGGCCAGCAAAATATTGGCCGGGTCCTTCTGGCGGAGTTCGATCGATGCCTTCGAATCCTGGCCATAGGTTGCGCTCAATACGATTTGTCGGCACAGCCGTTTCATGTCCCAGCCGTGGGCGATGAAGTCGCGGGCAAGCCAGTCCAACAGTTCAGGATGCGACGGCGTCTCTCCTTGCGAGCCGAAGTTTTCCGAGGTGGAAACCAGCCCCCGCCCGAAGAAATGCTGCCACACGCGGTTCACCTGGACCCTGGCGGTCAGGGGATGATTCGGTTCTGTGAGCCAGCGTGCCAGCCCCAGTCGGTTCACCGGTTGGTCCTTGGGGAAGGGCGGTAAAAAACTGGGGGTGACTCGGGGCAGGGGATCGCCCTCGGGATGTTGATAGTCGCCGCGGGCCAGCACTTTTGCCGGCCGGGCCTCGTCCATTTCCCGCATCACCGGAAGCTCCGGAACGCCGTCGATCGTTTGGTCAAGCGCTTGTCTGAGTTTCTTGAGATCGGCGGTCGCGGTGCGGATCTCGGGATCGATGGCAGAGAAATAGTAGCTGCGAAGCGACGCCAATCCGGCCTCATCGCGGGGAGTGGCAGCCAGCAATTCGGCCAGCGGCTTGTCCTGATAGAGCGCCGTGATTTCAACCGAGGTAACGGGCCGGGTGAAGATCCGGATGTCATCCACCGCGCCGCCGCGCAGGCCGGAATCGCGAAACCGCTCGCCGAAAGTGAAGGCCGAGGCGCTGCCGCAGTTCCTCGTGAGATGATCGCGCACCACATCGAACGAAGCTTGGTTGCCATTGAGCGAAATTTTCAGCCCCTCGGCCTTGGACGAGCCATCGTAAGTGACGACGACATGCGTCCATTCGTTCAGTGGGAGAACGTGATCGCTCCGAACTGCGATGCAGTTGCCGGGCCACTCGCGGGCGACCATCCAGCGGAGTTTTCCCTCTTCCAGCAGGAGCTCGAACCCGTTGTATCCGGGATCGTTGCCTGAGCTGTTATGAAATACCAGCGACCGCTTCGTGATCTCGCCGGGCTTAAGCCAAAAGGCCACGGAAAAGGCATCTTCCTGATTGGTGACGCCGTGATTTCCCAACGATAGCGGATCATCTCCGGTGAATGAGAGCGCCTGCCCATGCTTGCCGGGCACCAGCTTGTTCGCTTCCTTGGATATCGCCGGGCGCTTGGCATCGACCGCGTTGGCGAACTGGTCCTTGTCCTGTTGATCGAGGTCGAAGGAGCCACTCAAGTCCACCATTTCGGCGGATGGCGATGCCAGCCATGCCTGGAATGCGGTTTCGCGTTCCTTTATTTTCACCGGGAGCGCCTGCTCGGCGGCGGCGATGGCGGCCTTTTGCTCCGCGATCTGCTGGTCCTGTTCCCGGGTTGTGAGTGGCAGCACCGGATTCGGTTGGATCTCCGCCTTGCCGTGAAGCAGGCCCCACTCGTCGATGGAATTGAAAAACGCGCCCATCGAATAGTAGTCGTGCATCGTCAGCGGATCATACTTGTGGTCGTGGCAACGGGTGCACTCGAAAGTGAGCGCGAGAAAGACCGAGCCGAAGGTATGGACTCTATCGGAAATTCCCTCTTGCCTGTATTCCGCCTCCACGCTGCCGCCCTCCTGCGTCTTGCGGTGGATGCGATTGAACGCGGTGGCGATGATCTGCTCGCGGGTGGGATTTGGCAGCAGATCGCCGGCGATTTGCCAGGTGATAAACTGGTCCCATGGCAGGTTTTGGTTGAAGGCGTCGATCACCCAGTCGCGATAGGGCCAGGCATGGGTTTCGATGTCGGATTGGTAGCCGAACGAGTCTGCGTAACGCGCGACATCCAGCCAATCGACCGCCATCTTTTCCCCGTAGCGCGGCGACGCCAGGAGTCGATCCACCACTTGTTCCTTGGCGTCGGGCGATGGGTTAGCGAGAAATGCATCGAGGTCCCCGCGGGAGGGTGGCAAACCGGTTAGGTCGAAAGCGGTGCGGCGGAGCCAGCGTTCGAGCGTAGCGGGCGGTGCGGCTTGAAGCGACTCAGCTTCGCGCCGTGCCGCTACGAAGCGGTCAATTTCGTTTTTTGCCCATCCCTGCCGACTGATGTCAGGCACAGGGATGGATTCCGGCAAGGGCGTGAAAGACCATGGTGGCTGGTATTCCGCGCCCTGTTCGATCCACTTGCGGAGCATTTCACGATCCGCATCCGTCAACTGGCGGGGCGATTTCGGCGGCGGCATCACTTCCTTGGGGTCCGTCTCATGGATGCGGCTGATCGCCTCGCTCTCGGCAGGATTTCCCGGTACGATCGCCCCGGCTTTCACCGCGACTTCACGGACGTCTAGCCGCAGATCCGCCTCACGCTTCGCCAGGTCCGGGCCATGGCACTGGAAGCACTTGTCCGAGAGGATTGGCCGGATGTCCCGGTTGTATTCAACCTTGGCAGCCGTCCCGACAGTGGCTGGCATCAACGCCAGCAGCGCTAAGAAATGCAGTCTCGGTCTTAAAGGACTCATCGAATATCACGGCCCGATACTGGAATTTCAGCCCCCTTTTATCAAAAGTTTCAGCTCTTCTTCTCAAGCCAAAAGGGCTTTTCTCAGAAAGAAGTTTGTAAAAATCCGGCAACCTGGTGGCTGTTAGCTCGGCACCCGCGCTGCGAGGATTCCCCCGCAGCCGTCTTCGAGAAGCTCGATTGTTTCGGGTCAGTCCTGAATGGCACTAACTTAAGCAGAAAACATGCATTTCCAACGGGTTGCGTAAGCTTGGCATCGCCGCCACGGGCGGCGGCTTTTTCCCTTGGTTTTCCGAGGTTTATGGGATTCTTCCGCTCCTGCCATCCTACTCCGCCCGAAGGTCTGATTTTATCCCAAATTCCCTTAAGTTAGTGCCATTCAGGACTGACCCCTTTTAGATGACCCCTTTTAGACGCGCCGCCATTTCCGCCGGTGGCATCAAGCGCATCGTGAAGCCGTAAGGCGCACGGAACATCATTCGGTGGTTGCGAGCCCCGCTGGAAACGGCGGGGCTTCTTGCACGAGCCCGACCGATTACCCGCCAGTCACTCCCGCTTACTTATAAACCGTCACCACCGATGAAGCACCGATGTTTCCGGCGGCGTCGTAGGCGTAGGCTTGCAGCTTGTGTGAGCCGTTGGCGGCGCGGCGAGTGCTCCAGCTGAAGACCGGCGTGGCAGACGTGCTCGAGCCAAAGAGCGCTCCGTCGAGGTAAAGGTCCACTTTCGTCACGCCGACGTTATCGGATGACGACACGTAGATTTTCACGGTGCTCGAGACAGTCGAGCCGTCTGCCGGAGAAGTAATCGCCACGGTCGGCGCGGTGGTGTCGGCGGTCGTGGAATTCTGCACGCTGACGGAAATCGACGCGCTGCCGACGTTGTTTGCGGCATCGTAAGCGCGCGCCTGGATGGTGTGCGCACCATTGGCGACGTTGGGCGTATTCCACGAATAGGAGATCGTGGCGGCGGTGCCTTGGGCGACGAGGGCACCATCGATGAGGATTTCCATTTTCGTGACGCCGACATTGTCGGTGGCGCTGGCGCTGATGCTCACGGTGCCGGAAACGATCGCGCCATTCGCGGGTGAGCCAATGGTGACCAGCGGCGCGGTCGTGTCGGCGGTAATCGCATTGCGGGCGGCGTAAACGGCGCGTGAGGCGTTGACCCGCCCGTAGCCGTAATAGACGTCGTAGCCAATGGCGCCGAGGTCGTCCGCGTTTTTCAGCAGCAGATCGACGGTCTGCGAGTTGGTCAGCTTCGGCTGGATCGAAATCATGAGTGCGATCGTCGCGGCGGTCACCGGGCTGGAAAAGGAAGTGCCCGAGACATAGGCGTAATCGCCGCCCCAGGTGGTCAGAATGCTCTCACCCGGCGCGGAGACATCGACATAGGAGCCGTA
>JAYTEI010000331.1:0-2778 GCA_043735445.1 Akkermansiaceae bacterium
CTTCGCCGGATGGGCGGCGAAAGCGATCAACAATGCGCTGGGTGCAATCGTGGATGCGGGCGTGACCTACGAGAAAGTCGAAGGCATGGCCTACGAACAGCATCGCTTCGACGAGGATGATGCCGAGGAAATCACCGCCTACGCATCGCGTCTCTATGAAGTGCAGAACAGGAACAAGGCGCTGCACGACTTCATGGAATGGGATTCCGAGGTGGAGAAATCATTCGCGGCAGCACTCGATGCCCGAGAGGAGGTGAAACTGTTTCTCAAACTGCCGAGATGGTTTCAGATTCCAACACCGGTCGGTCCTTACAATCCGGACTGGGCGATTGTGGCGGGCGATCCGAATAAAGTTTACATGGTCCGTGAAACCAAGAGCACCTTGGACAAGGGCAAGCGTCGGGACAGCGAGAATCAGAAGATCGAATTCGGGCGCAGGCATTTCAAAGCTTTGAGCGGGACTGCGGAGGATGTGGTGGATTTCAAAGATTGCGTCAGTTTGCAGGATGCATTGGCCAGCTTGGAATGATTGAAACGCCAGCTAAGAATGATGACACAAACAGGCAAGTCACTTTCGGCGGCCATATTTCGGATTACGACATCAAGGGTGCGAAGGAGGATAAGGCCAGTTGAACATCGAACATCGAACGCCCAACATTGAACATCGAAGGAACGGCGGGCTGGTGGTGGAGTTGTGCAAGCGGTCCGCGATGTCGCTGCAAATCACGGCGTCACTCCCAGCGCGGGCCGGGACAGATCCACGCCCTTACTCCTCGCGTAGTCGATCATCTCCGCCACCGCTGCTTTGCGCTTTTTCACCGGTAGGAAATTGATCCGCGCCATTTCCTCGCCGAACGCGCGGACGTGGAAGTCCCACTCGATTTTCCGCCAGCGCCGCTTTTGCGCGGGTGTTAGTGGGATGAGCTTGGGTTGTGATGATTCGTCGTTATTCACGAAAGACCTATAAAGTGCGACAAACCGTTTGGCAACCACTCCATCAGGTCGGGATGCACGCGCCGGCTGGTGGCCTCCCGAGCGTCCGCCACCAATTGGGCGAATCCATGCGTCGTGATCGGCGAGGCAATGAGAGTGAGATCCGCACATTCCATTCGGATTTCGTGGGACTCGGTCAACGGTATTGCACGGTGGGCGATGGCCTTGCGGACAGCGCTAACGTAAGGTCTCAAGGCGCGTTCGTAGAGCTGGATGCGGCAGGCGTCGAGCCGGTGCCAGAACACTGTCTCTGCATGGATTGCATCGGCCAATCGTTCGTCGCCAGAGAGTGCCAGCCGCAGTGCCGGGCGAGCATCTAACATCCAAGCCGGTGGTGGATTTGACGCGACCGCTTCGGATAATGCATCAGCGTCGTAGAGGTGCAGGCACCCTCGCGGATCATTCACTTTCAGGAGTTTGATTCCGAGAGCGTTGATGAAGGGCCAATCCTTTTCGCGGTTGGTGAGCTTCATTTGGGCCACAGTGTGTCGGCTGGCGTAGAGGCCGTAAATCTCATCTTCCCACGCCGAACTCCCGCGCGGTGCGATGCCAAAGATATCCAGACAGGTTTCCTCAGGCGCCGTCTTCCAGGTGAAATGCGAGGTCCAACCGCCACGCATCCAACGTGCGTCGAGCGGTGGGGAAATATTTCCACGGTAGTTAGGCAGCAGGCCGCGGAGTTCCGTTGCGGAGATTAGTTCGCGGAAATCATCGGATTTATCGACGTTGCACAGGACGTCGCAATCCTTGGTGGTGGCTGCCACCCCGAAATGCACGCAGGCCATTCCGCTGGTGATGGCGCACGGGATGCCTCGCCTTTGTGCCTTGGCGACCAAGTCACAGAAGAACTTCTCGAGCTCGGCGTAGGGAATCATGGGTTGGAGCGGGGGCAATTTACCCACAAGTTCGAAGAATCCAAGACTCGTGGGCAAGATGCCCACGCTCCTTGGGATCAAATCGTCATCGCTTGGAATCCGCCATCCACGATCATTTCCATGCCGGTGATGAAGGAGCCAGCCTTGGCCGAGGCGAGCAGCAGGGTCGCGCCGATGAGTTCATCGGCATTGCCAAAGCGCGAGGCTGGGGTCTGGCGGAGGATGTCGAGGACGCGCGACTCGTCGAGCACCTTGCGGTTTTGCTCGGCGGGGAAAAAGCCGGGGACCAGTGTGTTGACGCGGATATCCTTGTCCGCCCACTCGCGGGCGAGGTTGCGGGTGAGGTTATGCACGGCAGCTTTCGAGGCCGAGTAAGTGAAGACGCGCGACAGCGGATTGAGGCCGGAGATCGAGCCGAGGTTGATGATCGAAGCCGGGCGGGAGTCATCGATGAAATACTGGCCGAAGACCTGGCAGGCGCGGAAAACGGCGGAGAGATTGGTGTCGATGATCTTCTGGTATTCCTCCTCGGTGATTTCAAGAAACGGAGTGGGGGAGTTCGTTCCCGCGCCGTTGATCAGGATATCGACTTGGCCAGAGCGATCGAGGACGGTTTCTAGCAGCGCATGGAGCGACTCGCGCGACGTCACATCCACCGGGACGAAGTAGCCCTTGCCGCCGTAGCTTTCGATTTCGGTCAGCCGCTGTTCGGCCTTTTCCGGGATGCGCCCGCCGAGCACGACCTCGGCTCCAGCGCGGGCGAGACCGACCGCGATGGTTCCGCAAAGTTCACCGGTGCCACCGATGATGACGGCGGTTTTTCCTGAGAGGTCGAAGAGGTCTTTGAGAAACGAGGCGGTCTGCATGGGCGAAGTTTTGTGAGAATCCGCAGCGCTGCCAAGCACCGATT
>JAYTEI010000332.1:0-2778 GCA_043735445.1 Akkermansiaceae bacterium
CCGCCGCGTTCGCCAGCATCGTCGCGAAGCCGCCTAACACCCCGGCACTCAGCCCAAACCCACCCGACTCCGCCAGCCGATCAAACGCCACCGCTTGCCGCCGCCGCAGAGCTTGCAGCACCACCATCACCAGCACGCAGCCGCCTATCACCCGCCGCGCCGTCGTTTCGGAAATTTCACCCAGCACCAACCAACCCAGCGCGATCCCGAGCAAGGCCGGCCCTAACAATTTCCACACCGGTCGCCACGAGCCATGTTTCAAAAACGCCGGATACGCCATCAAGTCCGCCGCGATCAGCAACGGCAACGCCAGCCCCACCGACGCTTTCGAGCCGTAGATGTCTGCCAGTAACACCACCGCCACCATCGAAATCCCACTGAACCCCGCCTTCGACAAACCAATGCACAACGCCGCTAACAGCGCGATCGCAAGGACACGAGGATCATTCAACATTTCCCCGCGAAACATCGGGGAATCAACCGCACCGGCAAGAACAAACCGCCGCCCACGACGTGGCTCACAAGCTCGTCGCCGCCAATGCCCGGAACAGGACGCGGCGTTGGATTCCCACCACGCGGCCTGTCTCCCCTTAACTCATTCCGCTGCTCAATTGCTCCGCCGAAACGCTTTGAGGAAGCGGCTTACCCAATCTAAGTGAGTCCGCAAACAATGACCCCGGTCACGCCTCAGGTACGGCAAGATGCATTGCCATATGAATCTCTATCACCTACGTTCCGGCCATGAACGAAGCACCAGCCAAGCTCCAAATCCGCATCGACCGCCGCCTCAAGGAAACCGCCGAGGAAATTTTCAAAGAGATCGGCCTTGATGCCACCACCGCCGTCCGCCTGTTTTACGCCAAAGTCGCCCAGACCCGCAGCATACCATTCCGCCTCAAGGCCGAACCCGAGTTTTCCCCGGAAGCCGAAGCCCGCATCCTCGCCGCATGGGAGGAATCCAAGGCTCCGGCGAACCGTAGCAAGCCCTACACAGATGTTGGCGGGATGTTTCGGGACATCAATCGGGAGATCGATGCCGCGGGCGAATCCTCCTGAATCCCATGGAGCTGATCTTCACCAAATCCTTCCGCAAAGCCTTGTCAAAGTTGACGATCGCCCGGCGAAAGCACGTTGAGAAAGCCGTGGGGCAATATCAGACGGACCGCACGGACCCCATACTCCGGGACCACGCATTGAAGGGGAAAATGCAAGGGTTCAGAACCTTTTCCGCCGCTTGGGATCTCCGGGTCATTTACCGCGAAGAAGGCGGATTCATGACCATCGTCCTCATCGATACCGGCACTCACAACCAAGTGTATTGAAACAGCCGGAGTGAAACCCGCATCCAAGCCCGCCCCGCCTGCGGCACCCGTTTGAGGGATGATCGCGGCAATGTTTCGGGATTGGCGATTCCCGTTCTTTCCAAATTCCGTCTGTGGCAACAAGCTCCTCCATGGCCACACTCGTGCGGATCCTCCGCCACACTTTTCGCTACCCGTTGCAGAGCGCGCTCTCGCTGTTGATGGCCGTCGCCTGCACCTTGCTGGTGCTGGTTTTACCCGGCATCACCATGCAGTTCATCGATGTGATCATCGCGAAAAAGCGGCCCGATCTCATCATCCCCACCGCCGCCATCGGCATGGGCGCGATTCTGGTGCGGCAGTTGCTTTTTACCCTGCGGACCTATTTTAACAACTCGCTCGAACTCAAACTCACCCACCTCATCCGCGTGGAACTTTACGACAAGCTCCAACGCCTGCCGGTGAAATGGTTCGACTCTAACTCGTCGGGCGAAATCATGTCGCGCGTCGCCAACGACGTGCCCACCACCAACCGCATCATCATTGAGGGCGTGGACCAGGCCATCGCCGCGGTGTTGCAGTTCATCATCGTCGCCGCCTACATGTTCTATCACTCGTGGCAGCTCACGCTGGTGACGCTCATTCCCCTGCCCTTCATCGGCCTCATCACCGCGTGGTGGAGCCGCCGCTCTGAGCCGATGTGGCGGGAGTCATCCGACGCCACCTCCGCGCTCAATGCCATCCTCCACGACAATCTATCAGGCATCCGCCAAATCAAAGCCTACACCGTCGAGCCTCAGGCCTTGGAAACTTTCGACAAGGCCTCCCGCTTGGTCGGGGAAAAACACATGACCGTCATGCGCGGCCAGTCGCTGGTGTGGCCCGGCGTGTCATTCATCGCCGAGTCCGGGATCATTTTGATGGTCGCGTTCGGCGCGTGGTTCGCGCTGGAAGGCCAGATCCAGCCCGGCGTCGTCGTTTCCTTCCTCGTCGCGTGGGGCTTCCTGTTCGATCCCATTTCCCGCATCAACACGCTCTCCCAGACCTTCACCCGCGGCGTCGTTTCCGCCGAGCGCGTTTTCAAAATCATCGACACCCCCGACGAGACCAACCTCACCGAGGGCGAGCGTCCCGCGCTGATGACCGGCCATGTTCGATTTGAAAATGTTTCGTTCTCTTACTCCGACGAAGCGCCCACCATCAACGGCCTTTCCCTCGAAGCCCTCCCCGGAGAAACCATCGCGCTCGTCGGAGCCACCGGTGCCGGCAAGTCCACCGTGCTCAATCTGCTCACCCGTTTTTACGAACCCACCGCCGGCCGCATCCTGATCGACGGCATCCCGTTAGACGGACTTTCCAAGGAATGGCTGCGCGACCAACTCGGCTACGTCACCCAGGAAAGTTTCCTCTTCAACACCACCCTCCGCGAGAATCTCCAGCTCGCGAAACAAGACGCCAGCGACGAGGAAATCTGGGC
>JAYTEI010000333.1:0-6166 GCA_043735445.1 Akkermansiaceae bacterium
CCGTTGAAGAGGACGGCGCTGGGCTTGAGGTAGCTGCCGGATTGCTCGCCGACGAGGGCGGTGAGGGTTTCGCTGGCGTTGACGTTTTGCAAACTACGGGTGAGGAAACGGGCGAGTTGCTTGCTGATGACGGGATCTGAAGCGTAGGGCAGGCCGAATTCTTGGAGGGCGGCGGCGCTGGATTCCAGCGGCACGTCGGTGACGCGGGTCATTTCGAAAAATCCGCCGAGGACGATTTGTTCGAGCGTGGTGCGGTCGAGACGGGTGGCGACGGTGTTGGCAAACAAACTGGAGCCGCGGGAGGGAATGGTGACCGGGATTTGGTCGAGCGCCGGCTCGGAAAACAAGCTGACTTTGGCGACGCTGGCGGCGTGGATGAGGGAGTTGAATTGCCATTCGTCAATGGATTTTCCGGCGTCTTCGAGCTGAGCGCGGAGGGTGTAGGCGAGGGCGAGATCCATGTTGTCGCCGCCAAGGAGGAGGTGCTCACCGACGCTGATGCGTTCGAGCGCGAGATTTCCACCGCTGGAAGTGACGGCGATGAGGCTGAAATCCGCAGTGCCGCCGCCGACGTCGCAGACGAGGACGATGTCGCCCGCGCTGACTTGGGTGCGCCAGTCGCTTCCGGCTTGGGCGGTCCAGGCGTAGAATGCGGCTTGCGGTTCTTCGAGCAGGACGACGTTTGGCAGGCCGGCGGCTTCGGCGGCATCGGAGGTGAGATTTCGCGCGACTTCGTCGAAGGAGGCTGGGACGGTGAGGACTATTTGGCCTTTTGAAAGATCCCATTCGCGGCCTTGCGCGGCCTCGGCGTGGAGGAAGCTTTCCTTGAGGTGTGCGAGGTAGCGGCGGGAGCACTCGAAAGGAGAGAGTTTTCCCTCAATAGTAGAAGCCCACGGCAGGACCGGCTGGCGGGGGTCGATGTGCGGATTGGAGAGCCACGATTTCGCGGAAGTGACGAGCCGGTCTGGCACCAATGCTCCATGCTCGCGGGCAAATTGGCCGATGATGCCAGAGTCGGACGGCCAGGGGATTTTCACGGCTTCTGCGGAAAACTCCTGCGGATTCGGGAGGTAGAGCGCGGAAGCGAGGGTCGGCATTTCCCCGATTTGATTCGGTCCGAGGATCTGGGTGATCTCGACGATGGAGGTGCGGCCGGTTGCGAAATCGGTGACGGCGATGGCGCTGTTGCTAGTGCCAAGGTCGATGCCGAGGCTGAATTGAAAACTCATTTTCTAAAAAGGGTGGGGAAATGGAAAGGCGCGGCGGCTCGCTGGCCCTAGCCCGGCGTCACTGGATTTCCACCTGCGCCGGAGCGATCGGCGGCAGGCGATCGGCTTTCAAAATGCGCGGAAGTTTCACCGCAGTGGTGCGCCAACCTTGGTGGACAAGCTTGCCGGTGAACGGCGCTTCGCCCGCGAGATTTCCGACGAGGCGAAACTCGTCGGCAGCGTAGCCGACAGGCACCGTGACGGACGCGCCTTCGCCAGCGGGGCTGATCGGCTCGATGTGGAAATACTCGTTCAAGGCGGCTTTACAACCTTGATGCACGGCGCGTGCCACCATGCCGACCTCGGCGTCAGTGTGCGGCGTGATGTCCTCCATGAGAAAGTCGATCAAGCGCCCTTTTTCCTGAAACACCCCGAGCAAAGTGACGACCTCCGCCTGCGCTTGGTTCTGCGGGACTGCGGCGGGCGAGGGTTTCACCGCCTCTGCAACGGCGGGCTTGGCGGCAGGCTTGGCGGCGGTGGTGGTGAACATCACAATCAGCAGCGCCAAGGCGGTAATGATCGAGGCGGTCGCCAGGAATTGGGAGTAATTTGCGGCTGCGGGGACGAGCAGCGCGGCGTTCAGGAGGACGAGCAGGACGGCGGCGATTTTCACGGATGATGGATGGCGATGAATGGGCGTGAGGCGAGGGATTCTCCGGCGGCAAGATACGGAACAGTCCGCCGTAGCCAAGGCATTTGATCGCAGCCATTTCCCGCAATCTCATTCAGGAGCGGCGGGCACGACGAGGGTCGGCACGGTCGCCTTGCGGACCAGACCTTCCGCCACGCTGCCGAGCAACAACGAGGCGATCACCCCATGGCCATGCGAGCCGACGACAACGAAGTCCGCGCCGCCTTGTTTGACATGGTCGAGCAGCGCGTGGAGCGGACTGCCTTCGGCGATTTGCGAAGTGGCACCCGGCACGTCTGCTTGGACGGTGGCGAGGAGTTCCGCCAATTTGCTGGCGGCCCGGCGCTTGGCTTCCTCCTGAAAGGCATTCATCGCGGGAAATTCATCCGGCGTGAAGCCATACGCGGTGTAGCTCGGCTCCGGCTCGATGACGTGAAACAACTGCAAGCTTGCTCCAAAGGATTTTGCCAAACGGATGGCCATTTCCAGCACTCCGGGGGTGGCATTCGAAAAATCTACGGCGACGACGATGGTTTTCATGGCTTCCTGTAACTAGCACCTAACACGATCACTTGCCAAGCTTCATCACGCGACGCGTCGAGAATCCGAATTCATGCACAATCCCGGTTTGGCAAATCCGCCGGCTTGGGCCACGCTCGCCTCACCATGATTCGCTTCCTCCACACCCGCATCCGCGTCCAGAGCCTCGATGCCTCCATCGCTTTTTACGAAAAACTCGGCTACTCCGAAAAGGACCGCAGGCAATCGCCCGAGGGCAACCAACTCGCCTTCCTCGAACTCCCGGGAAACGACGTCTTTCTCGAACTCACCTGGTCGGAGAGCTACAAGACCACTTGTCCGGAAGACCTGATTCACACTGCGCTCGGGGTGGACGACATCATCGGCTACTGCGACCAAGTCGAGAAAGCCGGCATCGAAATCTGGCCGTCTGGCTGGCGGGAAAAGTTCTCCTCGGGTGGCCGCAAAATGGCGTTTGTCACCGACCCGGACGGGTATGAGGTGGAGATTTTGGAGCGTTAGATGCGGCTCGGACTGCTCCGACATGTCGGAGCTTTCCACTGGCCGACATGTCGGCCAGTGGAAAAGCTGGGACATGTCCCAGCAGTCCGAAAACGGCTGGCATTTATTGCGCCTAATTTCCCGCTAACGCCTCAACCACCGCACGAATCGCCTCGTCGGTGGCGAACGCCCCGGCGGTCAGCGCGACCTTTTCATTCGCCCGGAAATCCGTGGCATCGAGTTCGTCCGGCGTGGCCATGACGACCGCTGGCTTGCCCCGGCGCAGCGCGGTTTCTAGCAGCGCCTCGCACGAAGATTCTCCCGCTTCGCCGACGATGACCGCCCTGTCGCAAACCACCAGCAGGCGTTCCAGAGCCTCCTCGCGGGCGGTCATCGCCGACGAAACCGTGTCCAGAAACGTCACCCGCGCATCCCTCCAACGCAGGCGAAGTTGCTGGACCAACCACGACACCCGGCGTGGTGAGAGAGTCGTCTGGCACACCACCCCGAAGGCGGGCGCAAACACCAGCCGCGCCGTATCGGTAGTATCTTGGAGAATGCGTGTGCCGGAATTCCCGCCGGCGATTGCCTGGCTTTCCGCATCGTCGTGGCGGCCGATCACCAGCCCCTGAGCGCCTTCCATTTTTAGTAAACCCAAGGTCACTTGTGCCCGGCGGACTTGTGGAGAAGTTAGGTCTTCCAACGGGTAGCCCGCCTCTTCCAAGTCTCGCCGGTGGCGTGGGGCAATTCCGCTGAAGGGAATCACGACGGTCTGGAACTTGAAAAAGTCCGCTTCGTCCACTTGCTCCACCACGCCGAGCGAATCAAGGTGGGAACTCACCCCGGCATCCGGCATGAAGCGGCCCGGCACGCAGATTTTCCCGGACTTCGCCAACTGAGTGAGCCGCTCCAGGGCGGCCCGCGCATCCGCATCCATGCCTAGGGCGGTGGCGATCCGCACCTCCGGCCCAGCGGCGGCGGGCGGCGTGGCGCGGGTATCGGAATGATCCTTCGAAACTTTGTCGTGCAAAGTATTTGGGCGTAAAGTTGGGTGAAATCGTTGCATTGCGATTCGCTTTGTAGCGCAAAGCTAAATCCAGGCAAGCCGAATTACTTCCTCAAGCCGAGAATTTGTTCCAGCACCCCGAGGTAGGCGACGAATGCCTCGCGGCCTGAAGCGGTCATCGCGTAGAGCGTCTGCGGTCGGCCATCGCCAGTGAGTTTTTCCCCGGAAATGAACTCGGCCTTTTCAAGTGTCCGCAGGTGGGTGATGAGATTGCCGTCGGACATGTCGAGCTGGGACTTGAGGTCTTGGAACGGCCATGGGTCGGCCCGCGAGGCGAGCAGCGTCATGATCGACAGCCGCCCTTTCTCGTGGATCGTCCGGTCCAGTTGGGAAAAATCGATCATTCTAACTTATGCTTCGCGCTTGCCGGTGGTGACGATCAATCCGCCATAAATCAGGTGAAAGCCGCCGAAGGCGATGGCCATCAACCGCGAGCTGTTGATGTGCATCATCCACTGTTGTTCGAGGTGAATGACATCCGCGACGAAGGCCAAACTGCTCACCCCAAACACCACGAACGCCCAGCCGAGCCATACCATCGACTTGGGCGCAAACTCGCGGATCGCCAGCAGGGCAAGCCCGTAATGGACGATCCACATGCACGCCGCAGCCACATCATTGCCACCGCGCACGAAAAGCAGGCCGAGAAATCCGCCGGAAATCAACGACGGCATCGCGCCACGCAGCGCCAGTCGCACGCCAGAACCCCAGAAGCGCTGACGGTTCGCCGCCTTCACCCGATAGGATTGAAATGCGTAAAAAAGTAACACCACGACCAGTCCACCCAGCCACCAAGCGGCCCACGGCCAGCCCTGCCGCTTTTCGGAAAACCACGCCACCGTCATCGACACCGCGCCGCCGATCAGCGCCGTTTCTCCCGACAAGGCTCGGAATATCGTCGCCCGCTCCATCATTGAGCGGATCACCCGCAATTGCTCAGCCGCTTCTTCCTGCGTCGTCATGCATTGCTTTGCCATACAAAGCCGATGGCTGGCAAGCTGGATTCCGGCCGGATTTGGGCAGAGCTGCGCACGCACTGCGGCTGACTACGACTCGCGCAACCCCGTCGCGATCGACAGCCGCGCCGCCCGGATCGCCGGAAACAGGCCGCCGAAGATGCCGATGACTGTCGCAAAAACAATGGCCAGCCCCAGCAGCTCCGGCGTGATCTTGAAGGCGAACGTCACTTGGCTAAACGTCTGCCAGTTGATGGTGGACGCGCGATAGCCGTCGAATAACAGATAGGCCGCGCCGGCACCTAACAAGCCGCCGACGATTGAGAGGAGGACGGATTCCACCATCACGGAGAACACCACCGGACCGCTGCCGAAGCCGAGTGCCCGCAGCGTGGAAATTTCCCGAGTCCGACCGGCCACCGCGCTATACATCGTGTTGAGCGCACCAAATAAGGCTCCGAGCGCCATCAGGCTGGCGATGAAGACGCCGATGGTGGTGATGAACTTAGTCACCATCGTGGATTGCTCCTCGTAAAATTCCGACTGGCGCTGGACCTTCACCTCGAGTTTCGGATTGGTGGTTAGAGCGTCCTTGAAATGCGTCTGGGTCCGTGAGTTTTACATAGACCGATTGGAAGCCGTCCTCGCGGTTGTACGCCGGTTGCAAAATCGCCGCGTCTGCCCAGATTTCCGATTCGGCGATGCCGCCCTTCGAGGTGAAAATCCCGATCACCTCCCATACCACCTGGCCCATTTTTATTTGCTTGCCGACATCGAGTCCGGCGAACGCCCGTGCGGCTCCGGCGCCGACGATGACCTCGTTTTTGCCCGTTTCAAACCGGCGACCTTCGACCATCTCGATGTTGCCGCGGACGTCGAAGGCTCCTTGCCCGACTCCGCGCAGGGGCACGTTCGCGTCGGTGCCCGTCGAGCGTTTTGGCAGATTGATGATGACAAACAACTCGGCGGAAGTCACCGGCGCACCGCCGTTGCGGGCTATGCCGGGCGCATCGGCAATGGTTCTAGCAGCATCACGGTCGAGGCCACTGGCACCGTGGCGCGGCACCGGACCCGCCACTGTGGTTCTTGGCGAACTTGAAATCCGACCCGCCCTGCCCGCTGAAATACAGCGCATCGCCACCCTCCTCAACGACGAACACTACCTCGGAGCCGGTCGCCAGGTCGGCCGCACGCTCGTTCAGATCGTGCATCACCGGGAGCGCTG
>JAYTEI010000334.1:0-27070 GCA_043735445.1 Akkermansiaceae bacterium
GGCGGCGATGTAGGTGGAACCCGCAAGGCCCAGTGCGAGGGCCAGGGCGGCAAGCGGGGGCAGGCTGATGCTGCGGACAGTGGGTTGCGGACAGGTGTCGGTGCTCATGGTGGGTTCGATGTGGAGGTGGTGGACGACGGGTGGGATTTTTCACCCGTCAGCCAGCAGATGCGGAATTTTCCCACGAAATGGATCAGGGAAAATTTGATCCACGGAATTTCTCATGGCAGGGACCGTTTTGCCTGCGGCCATGCGGGATGCGCTTCGCGGATTTTCTGAACTCGCTACCGCTCGCTTGGCATTCCGCAACGCCCCGGTCATCTGCTGCACCGCCGAAATCCTCGCCAACATCGCCCTCCGTGACGGCGCTACCGCCCCCGTGGACGACGTATCATGGACGAGTTCCACTACTACTCCGACCACTCGCGCGGCGCCGCCTGGCAAATCCCGCTGCTGACATTGCCGCGCGCGCGCTTCCTCCTGATGTCCGCCATCCTCGGCGACTCGTCATTTTTCTGCAAACAGCTCATCGCGCTAACAGGCGCGCCCACCACCTTCGTCCAGTCCGACCAACGCCCGGTCCCGCTCGAATTCGAATACTCCACCACCCAGCGTCAGGAAAAAGTCGCCGAGTTCAACGAACAAGGCCGCTCGCCCGTTTATCTCGTCCACTTCACCCAGAACGCCTGCGCCGACACCGCCCGCGAAGTTGATCCCTCCAAAAATCGACTTCATCTCTCAAGTTGATGTGCTAATCTCGCTCTATGAGCATCACCCTCGCCACCTCTCCCGATCCGGGAAAACTCCGTCCTCTGCTCCACGCCGAGCTGGATCGGTTGAGCGATGAACATCTCGGTCTGGCGCATCGTGCGCTTTTGGAAATCGAACTGCATCAACTCGCGGGCGAACTCGATGACGCTGCGGATGCCGCTCAAAACGTCGCCAAGCTCACCCTCGAGAGCATCGCTACCGCCGTCGCGGAGCACCGCGCCTTGCGTCCGTATCAATGACGGTCTGCATCGACACCAACGTCGTTCTGGGAATGTTCGGGCGCAATGGTCCGTGGTTGCCCATCCGGCAGGCGCTCATGGATCGCCGCTTGGTATGGGCAGTCACAACCGAGATTCTTCTGGAATACGAGGAAATCGCCGCGCGGGAAATGGGCCGCGCCGCCACCGCGCAACTGCTACGTTTCATCGACCTGCTTGAGCAAACCCGCAGCAACGTCCGGCATGTCAGCCCCACCTTTCGCTTTCAACTCATCACCGCAGATCCAGACGACAACAAGTTCACCGATTGCGCGATCACCGCAGGCGCGGACTACCTCGTCACCGAGGATCGCCACTTCGCCCCACTCGCCACCGCCGGATACCATCCCCAGCCCATCACCCCGGCGGAGTTCATTTCCAAGCATTTGTAACGGGCCCTTCTGCTCCTTCGATCTTCAATCTCATTTCTGATCACTGATCACTGCTCACTCGGCACTTCTCTCTCCTCCTCCGCCACGGCGTCGGCATCAACCACGCCGGCCTGCTGCCGAAATACCGCTTGTTAGTCGAAAAACTCACCGCCCGCGGCCTGCTCAAGGTTGTCTGCGGCACCGACACCCTCGGCGTCGGCTCCACCATGTAGGACAAATTCAGAATCTTTGTGAAACCGAGAGCAATGACCCTATTCACCAGAATCCTCGCTAGAAGGTGTTCGTGACCTAAAAGCTCCTGCTGTGGTGATCAGCGTTATGTAGAAGTCGGTGGCTCACCGACGCTTCAAGCCTCACATTGACCCTTGTATTGGGTTCCAGAAAATCGAGGCGGATGCGATCAATCCTTACTGCGTTTGCGACCACCGTATAAACGGCCGTGGCGAGCAAATGGTATACGGGGGCAGTGAATACGGTGCGGAGTTTTGTCGAAGACGAAGTTAAAACTCGTCGGTTTGAATCAGACGGATTCCAGTCCCCAGTTGCCTTCATTTCCAGTGGAATTCTCAGGCCATCGGTATTTCGAACCAGCATTTTGTCAGGATAACCACTGCCCGGACAGGGCATCAGCCGAAATCCCCTAAGATGAGGAGCAAGTGCTCCTACAACGTATTCCTCGACTTGGTTTCCGACAGACTGATTGGAGCTACCCAGACGAATAGGACAGGATGCTCCACGAATTCCAGACTTCTCAGCGGACTGGACAAAGTCCGCTTCGATCACTGACCGGAGCTCTTGGGGCCAATGATCCATAAGCCTTTGAGGTTACTGACCTTCCCAAATCAACAAGTCACGATAGTAGTCTTCAAATGTAGGCATCGCGGATGCAATTCAGGTTTATTACCTTCGCGAAAACAACACTATTCGATTGGTGTTGGTGCCCTTTTTTAGGTTGTCCACACCCCAACAGTTCGAAGTTTTCGTAAAGTCTTGGTCATTAATCAGAATGGCTTCAGTGAAAAGTCCGGCTTCCTTTCCGGCAGGGACGACTAAATCCTCAAGTAAGATTTTACCTCCGCGAACCTCGCCAACCTCAAATGCAATGAAACCGCCAGGACGTAAAATTCTTTTGAGCTCACGAAAAACATTGGTCATCGCCTGCTGCCATTCCTCCGCCTTTTTGAAATGCCAAATCTCAACCAGATCTGGATCAATGCCATTGAACCAGCAGCGCAACCAGTTATCCTGGCGGTAATTGACCACGTCCAAGAATGGGGGTGAAGTGACAACGAGTTGAATTGAACCGGATTTAATTTCAGGCGAATGATTAGCTGTTCCAGTGATCAACTTGGCATTCCTCCCACGCTTCAAAAGGCTCCCATCGATCAACGGGTCAAAGTTTGAAAGCAGTGTCCGAGTTTTCTTTGTGATTATTGAGGCCGTATCTCGTTTCTGTGGAATCTGATTTCTCTTCTTGTTAATCTTTAGCTGGGATTCAATGGAGACGGCTTGATTTGGTGGCAGTGTATAGACGGAAAAGAAACCAGGAGAATGACCGGTCAAACGATTTGTCGCCACCATACGAATCCAGCGATCAATGTAGTCAAGTCGAGCACAGCTCTCACGCTCGACAAGGTATTCACGCAATGCGCAAATTTCACTCAGTGTTTCCGGGTGATAAAATGCCAAAAGATCCTCTCGAACAGGACCAGTAGAGTTGGTAGGAATTTGCGCGAGACGGTCTGCAATCTCTTCAACTTTCGGTGGCAACAGTCGCGGTTCACAAAGCAGCGCGGACAGAGGATTGATGTCACACCCAACAGGAGTCCGATCCAATAGTCCTGCCTCGATCAAAGTTGTGCCACGTCCCATGAATGGATCGTAAACTCGATCTCCTGGCTTTGTGAGTCGTTCAATAAAAAATCGGGGCAACTGAGGTTTGAAACACGCTCTGTAAGACACCTCATGGATAGAGTGAGCGGCTCGCTGTTTTGATGTCCAAAACTCGTTTACAAAGTAACTCACGTCATCATCACCAAATCTTTTTGAGAAGGAATGGGTCTTCTTCCCGAAGTCAAAAAACCCCATCAGCTCATCTTGAAGCGAGACCATGCAGTATGCGTCTCGAGAGCTTTTATGTTTCAAAGAAGTATTCATTGAATTCTTGAAACGAGGCCCAATGCCGTTGGACGCGACACCTTGGTTGATGTCCCTAAAAGCCCCTTGCTCCACCACGCGCGCACGACTCCAACCGGGATTATCCAGTATGGGATTCGGGGGGAACTTTCGATATCGGAAACGACATAACCTTCAATTTCATCAAGCTTCCTGAGAAAACCTGGCTCGGTGAAGGAGCGCCCAGATCCCACCATATAGCTTGGACAAAAGTAGATTCCACCTCGGGAAATACTCCGGACCTCCCACTTTTTTCCTGTGGAACACAGCACATCCCAACCAGCACCTTCGCTTGGAGCCAAAGTGCCATTGAGAACCTCGTAAGCGATTCTCCGCTCGAGCATGAATGATACCCGTCGACCATCGGTAAAATAGAGGCGAACATCAGACTCTTTTAGAAGCATCGAAGACGCCAAATTGCTGAGGTTCCACTCCAGAATGCCGTTTGGCTGTGCCATAGGGATGTCGTATCGGGCCACAATTAAAAGTCAATCGCTCTGAGGCAATCTTTGGGCCGTCCCATAAAGTGAATGGGGTCGTAGCTCACGGATTGATATCATGCAGGCACGAAGCGCAGTCCCACCATCCGACCAAGGGCGGCGGCGGCTTTTCCGAGGCTGGCCACGGTGAGCGAGGGGTTTGAGGGATCGAGCATCCGGTCCAGCGATGCCCGGCTGGTTTTCATGCGCGAGGCCAGTTCGGTCTTGGTGACGTGCTCCTGCTCAAGGATCTGCTGGAGGTGGAGGGAGACCACGCGCTTGAGGGCCAGCACTTCCACTTCGGGAAGGATGCCTTCCTCGGCGAGGAAATCGCGGAAGTCGCTGCCACGGTGGGCGTTTTGAGATGCTTTGGTTTTCATCGGCTGGATCGAATCAATTTCTGAATTTCATCGTGGCTGCCGATGAAGAAGAAAACCAACTCGGGAGGTGTCGCGATGAACACGAATGCCAGCCTGTCATCCAAGCCGACCCGGCACTCGAAAATCGTCTTGGTGAGGCGGCGGATGGCGATGCCTGAATGCCCATGCGGCCGTCCCCAGCTTTCAAGAACCTGATTGATCGCATCGCCGATTTCCTGACGCTCAGACTTCGACTTGGAGCGAAGAATTTCAAGCAGCTCGTCAGTGACCCTTGCCTTCAAGGAGAGCTTCGATGTCTCCGGTGAAGTTGTGGAGCTTGCCTTCTTTGCGGGCTTTTTCGATTTGGCCATGGGTTCGTTGTTCGAATTGATCCAACTCCGCAGCCGTCGCGCCGTATTCACGCATCGCGTAGTCCGTGGATTCCACCGCGACCGGGCGGAGGGCGACGATTTTTCCATCGACCACGATGCCGATGTCGTCCCCCTTGAGTGCCCGACGGAGCAGTTCGGAAAGATTGCCCCGGGCAGCAGTTGGAGTGAGGGTCAGCATGCTCATGGCGGAAAAATGCCGCATTTCCGTCGCAGATGCGAGCGGCTTTTCAAAATATTCCTCCGCCCCCCTGTCCGCGACCTCCCCACCTCCGCGATTCGCGTCATCCAAAACTTTGCGCCCCTCCGCGCCCTTTGCGCCTTTGCGGTAAACTCTTCCCCCGCCACAATCCACGCATGTCTGCCCCGCTCAGCACCGTCCCGATCAAGGCGCTCGCCAACGAGAAATTTCTCTCCCTCTGCCACGTCCTCGGCCCGGAAAACGTCGGCATGATCACCGGCGACGCCACCGTCACGGAGGTCGGTCGCTGCCGGGGTGGCTTCGAAGTCAGCGGTCCGATTTGCTGGCCGGCTGCGGGAACAACTCGTGCCTGAGTCCGATCTGGTCCGCGGCGGAAGCGATTTGCCTGAGTCGGAACTGGAAGACGTCATCCGTCGGTTTTGCGCCGGCAGGTAACTTCACGCTCAGCCAGCGTGGCACGTCTTTCCCGTGCATCTCATCGTCAGGCGGTGCGGCGAGCGCATTGAGCAGCAATGGATAGGGAACGAGTTTGCCGTCGAGGTAAAACTGGCCGCGCTCGTTCATGCTCAGCGGGACGATGGCATCTTTAAAAAGCGCGGCACGCACCGATTCGACGGTCGCGTAGGTGCCTGCCAACTTCTCCAGTTGCGCTTTCTCCTTTCGCAGTCTCTCGATTTCCTCCGCGTAGCGCTCCTGATTGGCCACTTCGTTTTTGACCTTGTCCAGCAGGGCTTGGTTCTCTTTTCGGAGTGCTTCGAATTCCTCGGGAAGCTGCGCTTCGTTCGTGCTCATCCTGCGGATCTCGCCGAGCATTTTCTGGTTCGATTCGAGAAGGCCGGAGAGACGTTCCTTGTAATCGACGAGCGCGAGTTTCTGCCGGTCCAATTCCTCGTTTTTTCCAACCAATTCCTCCTTGGCGTTGAGCGCGCGTTTCATACCGATGGATGTTCCCGCCGCACCCAGAATCAGTGCAACCAGCAGCGCAGCCCCTGCGAAAACCGGCCCGCGATGGCGGCGGGTGAAGCGCAGCATGAGATAGGTCATGCTCGGTGGGCGGGCCTCGACCGGTTTGTGTTGGAGAAAGCGCAGCAGATCCTCCACCATCGCCCCTGCGGACTCATAGCGGCGACCGGGATCTTTTTCGAGAGCCTTCAGCACGATCCAGTCGAGATCACTCCGCAGGGCTCGAGGCGAAACTCCCGGATGGAAAAGGCTGGCTGACCCTGGCCGTTCCAACGTTCCGGCCCATTCCTCAGGTTTATCCTTGCGCGGATGGGGTTGCCGGGAAGAATCCGCGCCCCGCGCCGCGGTTCCACCCCATGAGCGAAATTACGACATCACCCGCAAACGCCAGCATCGAACAGATCGGCGAAGTTCTGCGCGACCACCAAGCGTTTGTGCTGATTAGCCACGTCCGCCCGGATGGTGATGCGATCGGCTCGCAGCTCGCGCTGGGATATTCCCTGATGGCCGCAGGAAAAACGGTCTATCTGATCAATGAGGATGGACTGCCGGACAATCTCGCATTTCTAGCAGGCTCGGAGAAAATCGAGCTGCCACCCGCAGCACCGCTCGATGTGGAAGTGGCCATCGCGCTCGACACCGCGACCAAGCCTCGTCTCGGGGATGCCGCACTGAACGCCGCTTCGAGGGCGAAAATCTGGCTCAACATCGACCATCACATTTCCAATCCGGGCTATGGCGACGTGAACTTGATCGACTCGACCAGTCCGGCGACCGGCCAGATTCTCTATCAACTCATCACCGCGCTCGGTCTGCCGCTGCCTGCGGCAACGCGGGACGCGATCTACGTCGCCGTTTCCACCGACACCGGCTCGTTTCAATATCCTTCGACGACGGCCAAGACCTATCAGATGGCAGCCGACCTCATCGACCGCGGGCTGGATGTGGGGACGATCAATTCCAAGATTTACGACAACTATCCATTCCGCCGCGTCGAGTTGATGCGGGCGCTGCTCAACACGCTAGAACTCTCGCCAGACGGGCGGGTCGCCCACTGGGAGCTGCGCGACCAAATGCGCATCGATCTCAGGCTGATGCCGGAGGACAGCGAGGGGCTGATCGACATCATCCGCGCGATCCGCGGAGTGGAGCTTGCGGTGTTTTTCGAAGAGCTGGTGGATGGCAAAGTCCGGGTCTCGATGCGCTCGAAAGACCGGCGGTTAGACGTCTGCCAGATCGCCATGGAGTTCGGCGGCGGTGGCCACACATTGGCCGCCGGGATTCGCATGAGCGGGCCACTGGCGGTGGCGAAGCCACTCGTGTTAGACGCAATCCGCCGCCGCATCGAGGCCGCCGGACTTTAAATTTTTAGACCACTTTTATGAGAGACAATCCCAAGGATTTTGACGGCCCAAGCGGCGTGCTACTGATCGACAAGGCGGAAGACATGACATCGCATGATGTGGTGGCAATCGCCCGTCGTGCCCTAAATACGAAGAAGATCGGCCACTGCGGCACGCTCGATCCGATGGCCACCGGCCTGCTGATGTTAGTCATCGGCCGCGCCACCAAGATCCAAGATTTGCTGATGAGCGAGGACAAGCAATACGTGGGCACGCTCACGCTCGGCTCGACTACCAGCACCCAGGATCGCCAAGGCGACACGTTAGAAACAAAGCCTGTCGGAGACTACAGCAAGGAGCAAATCCATGCGGCCTTCGATGGCTTCATGGGCGACTTCGAACAAATCCCGCCGATGGTTTCCGCGATCAAGAAGGACGGCGTGCCGCTTTACAAACTTGCTAGAAAGGGCATCGAGATCGTCCGCGAGCCGCGCAAAGTGCATATCACTTCCTACGAGGTGACGCGCATCGCGCTGCCGGAAGTGGACTTCATCGTGAATTGCTCGAAGGGCTTTTACGTGAGGACGTATGCCCATGACATCGGCGAGAAACTCGGCTGCGGCGGACATCTCAGCGCCTTGCGGCGGACGCGGTCGGGGAAGTTCACGCTGGATCGGGCGGTGCCGGTGATGGATTTGAAGACTATCCCACGGGAAGACTTGCTCAAGGCCATGGTGTCGCTGGCGGAAATCTCGCTGATGCGCGGGGCGTGAGCAAATTTGACTGGAGATCCACCCTCTCTACAAAACGCATTCAGCCCGCTCGCTGTTCGGTTGTTGAGTTGCATTATGGCCCTTGGCTAACTGAGGACGAGTCAACGCCCCCGCCAATTTCCCTTTGGAGTCTTTGCCAGCGAGAAAAACATTCGGGGCGATTAACAATGTTTTGCCAAAGCCGTCTGATGCTTCATCATCCGGGCATGAAACCGGTTCTTTGGATTCCCGCGACCTGTGCCCTCGCCCTCGCACTCACAAGCTGCGGAAATACCGGCGGCAGCGGTGGTGGCAGCTCGCAAGCCAGCGCCGGCCCCTTCGACGGACGTGGCAATTATGTCGAAGAATGGGCGGACAATCCCTCGAAATGGCGGAAAGGCGGCGGTTCGCCATCGCCCCACGAAATGAAATCGGATCGCCTGCCGGAAATCGCCAAAAACGACCAGCCGCCGCAAAACTCGAACCCGCTGCCACCGGCAAACGTTTCTAAGCCCGTGACGGTGATTTCCCAAACTCAAGTGACCAAACCAAGGCCCGCTCCGGTGAAATCGGAGGAGGTCGTTAGAACGAGGCCGTCCGCCGAGAAATCCGAACCGGAAGTGGTCAAGGCCAAAGCGAAAGCAAAGCCAAAAGCGGAAGTGGTGAAAGCCAAGACCAAAGCCAAGCCGAAATCGACGCGCTATGTCGTGAAGAAGGGCGACTCACTGTCCGCCATCGCGAGCCGCACGGGGGCATCGGTCTCCGCGATCAAAAGCGAGAACGGCATTTCAGGCACCCTTATCCGCCCTGGCCAGTCGCTGGTCATTCCGAAGCGCTAACAGCCCCGGCGGCGCTTAAGTCGTCGCGTCAGTCCCGCAATCCGCCAAGTGGCCGTTGGTGGGATCGAAAATCTTTCGCGCCCGTTGGAAACGCTCGGGCGTGGTCTGATAGTATAGGTCGAATTGCCGGCGGAACACATGCACCGACGTGAACCCCAAATCCCGCGCCACCTCCTCCGGGGACTTGCCGCCTTCCAGTTTCCGCCTCGCCACCACCATCCGCTCTAACTTCATCCAGTACTTCGGCGGCAACCCGATGTCCCGGACGAACATCGTGTGCAGATAGCGGTTGCTACAGCCAAGCGCAGCGCACACGTCCACAACGCGATATCCCTTGCGAAATGCAAGCCGCTCCAGGCAGTGGTTTACGCCCGAAAAGGACTCGACAACGCGCCACGTTTGATTTGACCGGATAATCCTCAAAAAAAATAAATCTGTAACAGGGAAGAACTCAAATTTCATGGCCTAAATCCGCATTGGTCAATGTACCTTTTCGGCACTCTTCAGCAGGTTTTACCCAAAATTTCACGGCTCCCTGCCCCGTCGAAATCGGGTTTTCCGCAACCACTGCGCTATCGGCATCGCCATTTCGGTAAAGTTTCTGAATGATCGCCGCGTGCTGACCACGCAAGCCATCGTCATCCGCCTGACCCGCCTGACGGAGACCAGCCTCATCGTCCACTGGTTCACTGAAGCCCACGGACTGGTCAAAACCGTGGCCAAAGGTGCCCGCCGGCCGAAGAGTCCCTTTGCCGGCCAGCTCGACTTATTTTTCGGCGGGGAAATCGCCATTAGCCAGGCGCGCCGCGGCGATCTCCACTCGCTGCGCGAGGTCGCCATCCGCCAGTGGCGCGAGGGCTTGCGCCGGAACTACACCTCCACCCTGCTCGCCGCCTACTGCTGCCAGTTGCTAGAAACCGCAGTCGAGCCCGAACACCCCGATCCCGGCCTCCACGATTTGCTCAAGCGAGCACTCGACCACCTCGATGCCGCGCCCGCCAGTTTGCGCGCCCTCCGCCATTATGAAACCGAACTGGCCCGGCTCCTCGGCGTCACTCACCACCTCTCCCCGGCGGACCTCTCCTTGCGCGACGCGCTCGGCAGCTTGCCCGCCTCTCGCCGTGAATTGGTTGAAAGACTTTCACCAACGAGCGATTTCCGCTCGTCAGTGGACGGAATTCGCGAATAATGACTTCAATCCCGATACTTATGGACTCTCCGACCGCTACCCTCATTGGCATTCTTCAAGACCGCGTAGAATCTCTGCGTGCCGCTGGAAACCTCGACGAGGCGCTGCACGCCGCCACCGCAGCCGTCGAAAAATCCCAGCAAACCCTCGGCCCCAACCTCGATAGCATTGATGCTTTCGCCTCCGCGCTCGAACTCCGCGGTGATGTCCACCGCGAGTTGGGCAACTTCGAACAAGCCCGCGAGGACTACCGCCAAGCCCTCGACCAATTGCAGGATCGGCCTGATCGTTTCGACCAAGTCGGACGTCTCCACGCCGGCCAAGGTGCCGCCTACGACGGACTCGACGAGGAGGAAAAAGCCGTCAGCCACTGGCAGCGGGCCATCGAGTTTTTTGAGAAAAACGAACCCCCGCTGCTGCTAGACATCGCGGCCATGTCCAACAACCTCGGCTTCCTTGCCAAGGCAAATGGCGATCTCGAAACGGCTGAAACCCATTTCCTGCGGGCACTGGAAATCCTCCACTCCCAGCTCGGCCAAGACCACGAGCAAACCGCCACCGTTTCCAGCAACCTCGGCGCACTCTATCAGGCATCCGGCTTCCATGAGCAATCCCGCGAAATGCACATGATTGCCCTCGAAACTCGCCGCAACCTGCTCGGCGAGGAACACCCAGACACCGCCCAGTCCCACAATAATCTCGCGCTCGCCCTGCTCCACACCGGCGACCGCTCGTGGGCACGCCGCCATTTTGAAAAGTCCCTCGCCGGCTACGAAGCACTCGGCGTGGAATACATCCCCGACCTCGAAGCCGTCGCCTCTAACTACTGCGATTTCCTCCGCGAAGAAGGCGAAACCAACCTCGCCGAAGTCATCGCCGGCCGCGTCCGCGAAGTCACCGGTCAGCCGCTGGTGTGAAACGGGACATGGCGTCCCCTCCCCTCACGGTTTCGGCGCTTCGATGTGTTTGAAGAGGCGGAACAGGTCGCTATTGGAGGTGAAGATGGTGGTGGTGTCCTTGCCGAGAGTTTTCTGGTAGGTGTCGAGGGTCTTGACGAACTGATAGAAGTCTGCGGCGGAGGGGCTGGAGTTATAGGCGAGGGCGTAAATGCCGGTGGCCGCAGCGTCGGCCTTGCCTTTGATTTCCTGCTCCTTGCGGTAGGCTTCGGACTGGATCTGGAGGAGATCGCGCTCTTTGCGGCCAATGATTTTAGCGGCCTCACCGGCTCCTTCCGAGCGGAAGCGGTCGGCGATCTGGTTGCGCTCGGAGGCCATCCGGGCGTAGATCTTGTCGATGACGCCGGACTTGTAGTTGATGCGCTTGAAACGGACATCGAGCAGCTCAATGCCCCAATTGCTAACGATGGGCTGGGCGGCGGCGAGGATTTGTTGGTCAAGGATGCTGCGGCCAAACTGGATGGGCGGAAGGAGGCCGAGGTTGGAGTTAGCGGCAGTTAGAGCTTCGTCGCGCGCGGGTTTGCGCTCCTTGTCGCTGCGGATGACCTCGATGAGATCATGCGAAGCGATGACGCTGAGGGTCTCGCTGCCGATGATGTCGTCGAGCCGGGAAAGCGCGGTGCGTTCGTTGCGGAGCTTGGTGAAATAGACTTGTGGATCGGAAATCCGCCAACGGGCGAAGTTGTCAATGGTGACATAGAGTTTGTCGCGGGTGGTCATCTCGGTGGCGGGGCCGTCCCATTCGAGGATCCGTTTTTCGATCCGGTTGACCTGTTGGATAAAGGGTTTTTTCCAATGCAGGCCCGCTTCGTTTTTCGCGGGATCGGTGTTCTTGGTGCCTACGGGTTTGCCGAATTCGGTGATGAAGACCTGCTCGGTTTCATCCACGGTGTAGGCGCTGCTGTAAATGATGATGAGGACCGCAACGAGGATGGCGGAGAAGATGGGTATGATTTTCATGTGCTTGGAAATGGTGAGAAGGGAGTTTATCTATCAGCTTATTTAAGGTTCATGAGCGGGAGAAATTGCTTAGCATCCTCGTCGATGATGATTTTCGAGCCGAGCTTGGGGAGCACTTCGTTCATGGTTTCCAGATAGAGGCGTTGTTTGGTGATGGCGGGAGCTTTGTCGTATTGAATGAGCAGTTGCTTGAAGCGGGCGACATCGCCCTCGGCCTCGTTGATGCGCTGGACGGCGAAGCCCTCGGCACCGGAGATCCGCTGGTCGGCGAGCCCCTTAGCCTTGGGAATCACCCGGTTGTAGTCGCCGTTAGCTTCATTGATGAGTTGTTCGCGTTCCTGTTGGGCGCGGTTCACTTCATCGAACGAGCGCTGCACCGGTGCGGGCGGATGGACGTTCTTAAGCTGGATTTGCTCGGCGGTGATCCCCATATCCAGCGTAGTTAGAATTGCCTTGAGACGCTTGAGTGACTCCAGCGCGATCTCAGTCCGGCCGATGGTTAGAACTTCATCCACCGTGCGGTCGCCGATGACTTCACACATCACGCTCTCCGTTAGATCGCGGAGGGTGGAACCGGGATTGCGGATCTGAAATAGGTATTTCTCAGGTGACGAAATGCCATATTGGACGATCCACTCGACCTGCGCGGCATTGAGATCGCCGGTGACCATGTCGCGTTCGAGGACGGCCTCGTCGCTCGATTGATCCGGGTTAGTGGCACCTGGAGTGCCGAAGCCAAACTCCAGTTTGAGCTGGCGGCCGACCGGCACGATCGTCGCGGTGTCGATGCCGTAGGGCAGCTTGAAATGCAGGCCAGGCTTGGCGGTGTATTGGAATTTTCCGAAACGTTGCACCACCGCCTCGGACTCGGGGCTGACGGTGTAGTAGGATGAGAAAATGCCGACTAACAAAAACACCCCAAGCGGGGCAATGATCAGCCACTTGGGAGAGAAGGCCGGGAAATTAAAATTCGGGCGGGCGAAGGGAATCGTGTTGTCGAGCGGTGGTGGCTTCATGGTCAGGCTTGGTTCAAACGCCGGAGGCTAGGGTGCATGGAAACGAGAAGGAACCTTGAAAATTGCGGGCAGTTTGTAACCACTCCAGTCGGTTTTGAGCCAAGCCTTCCGGCAGTAAAGTTATTCCAGGTTTCTTAAGGATTCGCTTTGACGAGCTACTGGCCGCCCCGTAGAAGAATGCATCTTTGCAATCATGAAGTGCCCGCGTTGTGTCCAGCGAATCCACCGAGCTGCGGCGTCCTGCCCGCATTGCGGGTTCACGCTTGCCGATGCCGACGCCCGCTTCGGCGCGGAAGATGTCCGCATCCGCTGCCTTACGGATAGCGCAGGCATCTTTCGCCGCGGCGATCGCCAGCGGGTGGAAGCGGAAATGGAAAAGATCACCCGCCGCTTTCCGCAGATTTTCGTAGCCATTTACACTGGGTCGTTAGGTGAGGTCGCGAATATCCGGCAGTTCGGCTTCTGGCTTCTGAACCGCTCGGCCTTCGAAGATGTGCCGCTGCAAAAGCCTAACGAGGCGGGCATCCTGATCACCATCGATCCCGAGTCCAAGGCCGCCGGCATGGTGTTTGGTTACTTGCTAGATCCGTTTCTCGAAGAGTCTGATACCTTCGAATGTCTCTCGCGAGCGCACGCCTACTGGCTGGAAGGTCGCTATGCCGATGGGATCGTTAGAGTGCTCGCTCACCTCGACGGGATTCTCCGCAAGCGCAGCCGCCAGGCCCGCCGCGATCCCGAGCACTTCGAGCGCAAGGTCGCCCCACCCGCGCCGTTAGGCGACACGTTCCGCCGCCTGCGTGCGGATCACCGGCCTGCGGCGAACGAAGTGGAAACGGTGGAGGGCAAGCGTTGAAAATTCTAGCGATAGTGGCCGTGGCTCTAACTGCCAACGCGCTGGCTGCTGCTGAGCCTGCGTTTCCGGCGTGGACCGGCACCCAGCGGAAGGAGCTTGAGGCCACGGGCTGGCTCCCTGGGGCAATCCTGTTCGCTGACGAAACGACTGCCGAGCCACTGGCGCTGGAGCCACCCTTGCCCGGGGAAATGGCCGGCGATCCGGTGCCTCTAGTGGAGGTGGCTGAGAAATTTCTGCCCGCCTATTTCGCCGAGCCTCCGAAGAATTTCCTAGTCGATCCGCAGAATTTGCTCAGTCCTGCGGACTACCGCGAGCGTCTTGGTTTCCTCAATTATCATGCTGGCGACTCCACCATCGACCTGTTTGTTTACGTCTTCGCCGGCGATCAGGAAATCCCTAGCAACGTCCGCCAGGAAGAGTTGATCGAGCGTTTCTTCTCGGGTGGGCGACCGGCTGCACTGGTCTATTATTACCTCGGTGCGCCGCAACGTTCGGTGGTTTTCCTCAGTCCTTCGATCATGAGTTCGATCCCTGCCGCCGAGCAGCGGCGGGCTTTGGAGAGTTCGGTGATGCAGGCGTTTGAAAGGTCCAAGCCCGCCGAGCAGATCGAGAAGTTCCTCGTCCAAATGTCCATCCGCATTTACTGGATGGAGCGCGTGCTGGCCGGCGAGCCGCTACCACTCGCAGATTCTACCAGCCGTGCCAGTAGCCCGGTCGCCGCGAAATCCGCGAAGTTTCTGTGGCTGCGGTCGCTCGCGATCAGGTCCGCCTTTCCCGCCGCCGTGCTGCTAGGGGTGCTGCTGGCCGCCATCGGCGTCAGTAAATGGCTGGGGCTGCGCGCCCGCTATCGCTTCCCCGGGTTCGAGGTCGAACCCCGGTTGGGCGGAGCCCACGCCGCCGGTATCGGTGCCGTCATTTCCTTCGCCAGCGCCGCCATTCCGCCGGCGTCGCAGCGCGACCAAGTGCCGGATTATCTGTGGCGGGCGTGAAGAAGTTTCGCCGGGATTCATAGCCAGCTCTGACAACCGGCTGAGACTCAAGAAGTCGTTCGGTCCTGCTCGTGGCGGTGCAAGGGGGATCCGTCGATGATGTTGTGGATGTTGTTTTTGAAGGCGATGTAGCCGGATGTCGCCAGCAGTCCCCAGCACAACAACAGGACCATCGTTTCGAGGATGATGAACCGCCGCGAGCCGCACAGTTTTGAAAAGCAGGCCATGTTGAGACCTAGCAGCGCAATCGCGTTTCCAACTAACAAAGGCAGAAATGTCCATCGCACCAAATCCCTAAGGAGGACCGGGAAGCCGCCCGCATGGGTCCAAAACGCTTGGTTCTCACGCAAGGTGGCGAACCAAATCAAGACGATGCCGAGGACGAGGATGACCGCAGTCGCAAGCAGCATGCCGGTGCCGATGAGCACCTCGGTGGAGTCTTCGCGAATGTTGGAATTGTTAGGCATGGCCGCAGAGTTGTTAGCAGGCTGTGGCTGCCTAGGACAATCAATTCCCGCTCACTGGGCCACATTTGATGGATCTTCCGGCTGAAGGACGGCGGCGTCGGGACGCGGGGCGAAGGTATGCACGAGTTTCTCGCGGCGCTCGCGGACGAGGCGGACGACGAGTGAAGTCCAGCCAGTTTGGTGCGAGGCGCCGAGACCTTCGCCGGTTTCCGCGTGGAAGTATTCGTGAAATAACAGCAGATCCTGCCAGTGCGAAACATCGCTGTAGCGCGGTGCATCGCCGAAGCAGGGGCGGTAGCCCTTTTCGTTAGGAAGGAATAGCGAGATGAGCCGGTCGCAGAGGTCGATGGCGATTTCCCGCAGGGTTGCTAGATTTCCCGAGCCGGTGGGATACTCGATCTTGAAGGTGTCGCCGTAGAAATAGTCGTAGCGTTCGAGGGCTTCGATGATGAGGAAATTGACGGGAAACCAGATCGGGCCGCGCCAGTTAGAATTGCCGCCGAACATGTCGGTGGTGGCCTCGCCGGGGGTGTAGGGGACTTCATGGCGCTGGCCTGCGTGGACGAAGACGAAGGGTTGCGCGGCGTGGGCTTTACTGAGCGAGCGGATGCCGAAGTTAGAGAGAAACTCCTTGGGATCGAGCATGTAGGCGAGGCTTCTGCGGAGCCGCGCCTCAGACGGGATGGCTAACAGACAGCGGCCGGGGTTCTTGTCACCCTTCACCCGGCGGGCGGTGATGTATTTCAAGATGTCCGGGCGGTTGACGAGAAACCACTCCATTCGCTTCCTGAAATGCGGCAGCGCGTCGATGGTCTTCTGCTTGAGCACGGTCACGGCGCACATCGGCAGGAGGCCGACGAGCGAGCGGATGCGCAGCGGAATCGGCTCCTTGTGGTTAATGATGAGCTGATCGTAATAGAAACCGTCGTCGTCGTCCCACAGGCCGGTGCCGCCGAGCGAGTTGATGGCGTCGCAGATGCTGACGAAGTGCTCGAAGAATTTCGAGGCGATGTCCTCGTAAGCCGGTTTCTCAAGCGCGAGTTCGAGCGCCATCGAGAGCATGGTCAGACAGTATGATGCCATCCACGCGGTGCCGTCCGCCTGATTGAGGTGACCGCCGCCGGGTAGGGCGTGGGAACGATCGAAGACTCCGATATTGTCGAGCCCGAGGAAGCCACCGCCGAAGACATGGCGACCTTCGACGTCCTTGCGGTTGACCCACCAGGTGAAGTTGAGCAGCAGTTTCTGGAAGGCCCGTTCGAGGAATAACAGGTCACGCTGGCCCTTGGGATCGGCGATTTTATAAACCCGCCAGACGGCCCAGGCGTGGACGGGTGGGTTCACGTCCGAGAAGTTCCACTCGTAGGCGGGAAGCTGGCCGTTAGGATGCATGTACCACTCGCGCAGTAATAACAGGAGTTGGTGTTTCGTGAAGTCCGGATCGACCGCCGCGAAGGGGATCATGTGGAATGCGGTGTCCCACGCGGCGAACCACGGGTATTCCCATTTGTCCGGCATCGAGAGGATGTCGCGGGCGAAGAGGTTTTGCCAATCCGCATTGCGGCCTTGTAACCGTGCCTGCGAGGGTGCTGCGTCGTTGTTACCCTTTAGCCAATCCTCGATGACGTAGTAGAAAAACTGCTTGGTCCAGAGTAGGCCGGCGTAGCCTTGGCGGCAGATCAGTCGCTCGTCGTGGGAGATGTCTTGGGGGATGATTTCCTCGTAGAATTCGTCGCTCTCGGCGATGCGGGTCTTGAAGGTTTCATCAAATCCCTCGAAGCCGCCGCAGCCATTAGATTCCCCTAACAAGTGCAAGCGGCAGCGCACCGTGACCGAGACACCCGGGGGAATCATGAATTTCAAATGAGCCGCCGCCTTGGTCCCAGATGGGGTGGGAGAGATGGCGGTTGTTTCGCCGTGGATCAGATAGCGGTGGAAGGCGTCCTTGACGTGGGGGCTGGGATTGGGAGTGCCGAAGACGCTTTGGCTGTTCGTGTCGTTTTCCGTGAAAAGCCATGGCACGCCCTTCTTGGGATTTGGTGAATCTACCAGAAAACGATATTCGCCCAGCGCTTCATGGCTGGCCACCACACCGGTACCATCGGCCATGATCGCAGGCTTCTTGTTAGGCGACTCGCGAGTTTCGCCCCAGCTCCAGATGTTGCGGAACCAGAGCGTGGGAAGGACATGGATCGGTGCGGCTTTCGGCCCGCGGTTAGTCACGGTGATCCGCCAGAGAATGTCTTCCGGCGTCCGCTTGGCGACCTCCTGGATGACATCGAAGTATTTTCCCTGGTCGAACAAACCCATGTCCGCCAACTCCAACTCCGGGCCGTTGCGGCCAAGCTGCTGGTTTTTCTCGCGAATCGCGGTGTACGGATACATGGCGTGCGGGTATTTATAGAGTGCCTTGGTGTAGGAATGGGTCGGGGTGGAATCGAGGTAGTAGTAGCATTCCTTCACGTCTTCGCCGTGATTTCCCTCGTTCCCGCCGAGGCCGAATAGGCGTTCTTTGAGGATCGTGTCGTTGCCATTCCACAGTGCCGGGGCGAAACACATCCGGCATTGGCGGTCGGTCCAGCCCTGCAATCCATCCTCGCCCCAACGGTAGGCGCGGCGGCGGGAATGATCGTGCGGGAAACTCGCCCAACTATTGCCGTGGTCGGAATAATCCTCGCGGACGGTGCCCCATTGGCGCTCGCTGAGGAACGGTCCCCAACGCCGCCATCGTTTGTTTCCCGCCTTTTCCTCGGCGAGTCGCTCGTTTTCCCGCTGCATCTGGGAGTAACTAAGCAGGAAGCGTGCACAGCCACCAACCAAGAATCTCCTTCTCAGCGTTCTCGTCCAGAGAGTTTCGACTCGATCATTCCCGTTTTCCTGATGGATGGGTGCATGCTCCGCAGCGTTCATTTCCGTGGCTATCGGTCGCTCTGTGATTTCCGCTTGAAGTTGGCTGGAGTGACGGTGGTGACGGGCGAGAACGGCGTGGGGAAATCCAATGTTTACCGGGCGCTCGCGCTCACCCAGAAAATGGCCCAGGGGACGTTCGCGGCGGCCGTCGCCGAGGAAGGTGGAATGCCCAGCCTGTTGTGGGCGGGCGACCGGAAACAAAACGAACCCCGGCGAATGCGTTGGGAGTTAGAGCACACGGATTTCCAGTTCGAGACCGAGTGCGGGATGATTCCCTCGGCCCCAGGCGATGAAACATTGTTCCGGACCGATCCCGACATGAAGCTCGAAATCCTGTGCCATGGCGGAGCCAAGGGCCGGGTGATGGCCCGCCGCAAGGGACCGGCCATCGACCTGCGATCGCCCGATGGCAAGATGGAAACCCGCCCGCTGCCGATCCATGCGCCGGAGTCCATGCTGAGCGAGGTCCGAGACGGCATCCGCTATCCGGCGCTGATGGCCGCACGGGAAATTCTGTTAGCGTGGCGGTTCTATCATCATTTTCCCACTGACCCGCGTTCGCCCCTGCGCCAACCGACGATCGGTTATTGGTCGCCGGTCCTAGCCGATGACGGTGGGAATCTAGCGGCCAACTTGCAGACGTTGATCGAGAGTCGGCGGTCCGGCCCCTTGGATGAAGCGGTGGAAATGGCGTTTCCCGGTTGTGAATGGTCGCCGGTGGACGATCAGGGCCGTTTCCAGTTGCGGTTGCTCCGCCCCGGCCTGAAACGCTGGCTCGAAGCTGCCGAACTATCAGACGGCACGCTGCGGTTCTTCTGCCTTTGCGCCGCTCTTCTAACCACCCGGCCGCCGCCGCTGATAGTGATCAACGAGCCGGAAGCTAGCCTCCACCCGGACCTCATGCCGCCGCTGGCGGAGTTGGTCGCCAAAGTCTCTAACGACACGCAGGTTCTCATCGTCACCCACTCTCGCGAACTGGCTGCGGAGATCGCAGCGAGATGCGACGCCAAGGTGGTGGATCTCGTTAGTTTCAACGGTGAAACCCGCCTGGCGGGGCAAGAGACATCCAAGCGGGTTTGGACATTCGACGGGAACGAATGAGTCGGCTGCCTTTTGGCTGATTCGGGTGGAATGAATTCCGCGCTCCCGGTGGGCTTAGTGCGAGATGAATCTCTCGGTCCCATTATTGGAGGCGCAGGGCGATCTTGAGAAACGGCACCGTCCGCGAGGTCTTGGATTTGGCGATTTTGGGGGGGCTTGGGCAATGTAATGCTAACTTGCTCATTTAGGCGGTCGGACGGCATTCAACGGCTTTGATGGGCGGGTGGCACTGATGGCTTTGGTCGCAGCAACCATCTGCTCTAACATGCGTAGTTTCTCACCTACGGGTAGAGCGGCGAGTTGCTTTCTCCGCTCCACTTTTCGGGCGGCTATCTGTTGCATGAGATCGGTCATGAGTCGAGGTAGTCGTGTTGAAACTTATGCCACCTGGCCGCTAGGTCGTGACGTTGGAGGATCGCATCGAATGCTGCCGCATCAAGTGCCTCGGCCTCCACAAATCTGATCACTCGGTCGTGATCCTTAGGCCTGCCAACTTGGAGGCAGATGGCGGCAAGATGTTCTGCGGTAAAGACACGGGTAAGCACTCCACTAACATCTCGCTCGACCGCTTGCTGAAGCGCCTCCTCAACGAGTGGAGTCGCCGGCGGCACAAACTCCACGGCCCAGCCCTCGATCATGATAAACTGCCCCTCTGAAACAAAGCCGCGAGCTTGTAGATAGTCGTAAATCGGCCCCAGTGAGAGGAGTGATCCTCCCGGAGATGTCGGGAGCATGACAAATACATCCACATCCTTAGTCGTGATGGGCTCTAGCCAAAAAATGGATCCCACGGCCCCACCAATGGCATATCTTCCGATCACTCCATCGGTTTCCATTTGATTGATGATGGCGAAAATTTTCTCCATAAATATTCTTGGGAGCGTGGTTCAGGTAACGGCGGCTGCTTTGTATGGCTAGAGAGATTTGAAAGCAATTTCGATGTCAGAATGCACTACTGATCGAGACGAAGAGCAATCTTGAGAAACGGCGCGGTCCGCGAAGTCTTGGATTTCGCGATTTTTTCCGGCGGGCCTTGGGCGATGATCTGGCCGCCCGCATCCCCGGCTTCGGGGCCGAGGTCGAGGATCCAGTCGGCCTCGGCGGCGACGGCCATGTGGTGCTCGATGACGACGACGGTGTGGCCTTCATCGACGAGGCGGTGGAGGACGTCGATGAGGCGCTGGACGTCTTCGAGGTGGAGGCCGACGGTGGGTTCCTCGATGAGATAGAGATTGCGCTGGGCGAAGAAGGCGTTGTTGAGGGTGGCCTTGGTGCCGCGGCCTTTGGTGAGTTCGGAGACGAGCTTGATCCGCTGGGCCTCGCCGCCTGATAGAGTGGGGCTGGGCTGGCCGAGCTGGAGGTAGCCGAGGCCGGTGTCGGCCATGAGTTTGAGTGGGTGGGCGATTCGCGGTTGGGACTCGAAGAAGGCGGCGGCTTCGTCGATGGTCATGGCGAGGACTTGGCCGATGTTTTTCTGGCGGAAGGTGACTTCTAACGTGGCAGGATTATAGCGTTGGCCGTTGCAGCTCTCGCAATGGACCCAGGTGCTGGGGAGGAAGTCCATTTCTAACTTCACACGGCCGTTGCCTTTGCATTCGGGGCAGCGGCCGTTGTCGGTGTTGAAGGAAAAGCGGGAGTTGTCGAAGCCGCGCATCCGCGCTTCGGGGAGCTGGGCGTAGAGGGCGCGGATGTGGTCGAAGACTTTGACATAGGTGGCCGGGCAGGAGCGCGAGGTTTTGCCGATGGGGGATTGATCGACTTCGAAACAGGCTTTGATGGATTTCTCGCCGGTGGATTTGGCGTATGATTTTAGGACTTTGGGCTGGCGGTTAAAAACCGCTGCCACGCAGGAATGCATCAGCGAGGATTTGCCGGAGCCGGAGATGCCGGTTAGGACGGTGAGGCGACCGAGCGGGATGGCGGCATCGACGTTCTTAAGGTTGTTAGCGTGGCAACCGGTGAGAGTTAGAAACGGATGATCCTTGCCGACGGGCCGACGGGAGCCGCGGATGGGATGGGTGATGATGGCGGAGAGGGCGCGGTAGGTGGGAGATTGGGGATTGGGGATCGGGGATTTTGAAGAGGAAGACCTTTTGCGCGTGGGCGGCTTGCCTTGATAGACGATTTCGCCGCCGAGGCGACCGGCGCCGGGGCCGAGGTCGATGAGGTGATCTGCGGCGGCGATGGTGTCTTCGTCGTGCTCGACGATGATCAGAGAGTTACCTTGATCGCGGAGGGCGATGAGGGTTTTGAGGAGGGCGGCGTTGTCGCGCGGGTGGAGGCCGATGGTGGGCTCGTCGAGGACGTAGAGGACGCCGCGGAGGTTGGAGCCGAGCTGGGCGGCGAGGCGGATGCGCTGGGATTCGCCGCCTGATAGAGTGTTGCCAGAGCGGTCGAGCTGGAGGTAGCCGAGGCCGACTTCTTGGAGGAAACTGAGGCGCTGGCGGATCTCGGGGAGGATGTCGCGGGCGATGAGGGTGGCGCGGGTGGCGGTGAATGTTAGGTTTTGGAAATGGGTGGCGGCGGCGTTGATGGAGAGGTGGCCGAGGGTGGAGATGGGGGTGGATGAATCGCGGCGAGACGCCGCTAGCACGGCCCGCGGCGTGACGCCGCAGCTACCTAGCCTCACGGCGGAGGCGGTGGGGTTGAGGCGTGAGCCGTGGCAGGCGGGACATTCTATCAGCTCGACGTCGTCCATCCGGTCGATGGCGCGGTCCGCGTCCATCTCGGCTTCTAACACGGAGTCGAAGCGGGCGGTATCGAGGTGTTGGCGGCGTTTGGGAACCCGCCCGTGGCCACGGCATTCTTCGCACCAGCCGTGCGGGGAGTTGAAGGAAAAGAGGCGGGGATCGAGTTCTTCGAAGGATTTGTTGCAGGACGGGCAACTCGACTTGGTGGAGAGGAGGGTGAACTTTTTGTCGGCGGTGAAGAGCTTGAGCAACCCCTTCCCAATGGTCAGGGTTTGCTCGATGGTGGATTGGAGATTGTGAATCGAAGATTTGGAAATCTCTGAAACAACGACATCGATGTCGTGTTCCTTGAAGCGTTCGAGACGGGTGAAGCCTTCGGCGGCTTTGAATTGTCTATCGACTAACAAGCGGGTGAAACCTTGCTTGAGGGCCCACTCGGCGATCTCGTTGTGGAAGCCTTTCTTACCACGGATGAGCGGCGCTAAGAGGGTGACCGGGCCTTTTTTAAGATGACCGCGGATGGTGTTCTCGATGGCGGATAGGGATTGTTTCTCGACGGGGACTTGGCAGTCCGGGCAGTAGAGGGTGCCGAGTTTCGAGTAAAGTAGGCGGACGAAGTTCCAAACCTCGGTGACGGTGGCGACGGTGGACTTGCCGCCGCCTTGCGAGACGCGCTGCTCGATGGCGACGGTGGGCGGGAGGCCATGGAGTTGGTCGATCTCGGGTTTCTCTAACTGCTCGGCGAATTGCCGGGCATAAGCCGACATGGAATCGAGGAAACGGCGCTGGCCTTCGGCGAAAAGGATGTCGAAGGCGACGGTGGATTTACCGGAACCGGAGAGGCCGGAGATGACGACGAGCTGGTCGCGTGGGATGTCGAGGGAGATGTTTTTCAGGTTGTGGTGGCGGGCACCTTTTAGGGAAATTTGAGATTTGAGATTTGAGATTTGAGATTGGGGAGAAGAGGAAGAGCGAGTCTGGAGACTCGCGGTCCCGGCTAGGGATTGTTTGAGAAAATGGGCGGTGGGGGTGTCTAACTTTGCGACTTTTTCGGGCGGGCCTTGGGCGACTAACTGGCCACCGTGTTGGCCGGCTTCGGGGCCGAGGTCGAGGATCCAGTCGGCGGATTTGATGACGTCGAGGTTGTGCTCGATGACGAGCAGGGAGTGGCCGGAATCGACGAGTTTTTGGAAGACGGTTAGGAGGTTTTCGATGTCGGAGAAGTGGAGGCCGGTGGTGGGTTCGTCTAAGATTAAGAGTTTCGGGCGAGATGAATCTCGCGGTCCGTCAGAGGATGAAAGGAGCTGGCAGAGTTTGAGGCGCTGGGCCTCGCCGCCGGAGAGGGTGTTGAGAGGCTGGCCGAGTTTGAGGTAACCAAGACCGACTTGGACGAGGGGGGAGAGGAGTTTGATGATTTGGTGGTGCCTTTTAAGATGTGCAGGCGGGACGCCTGCGCCCCCTTGATAGAAGGCGATGGCATCGACGACGGTTAGATCGAGGATGTCGCAAATGGATTTTCCGAGGTAGTGGAAGTCGAGGGTGGAGGATTTGTAACGCTTGCCACTGCAGTCCGGGCAGGTGACGTAGAGATCGGAGAGGAACTGCATCTCGACTTTTTCGAAGCCATTGCCGGCGCAGCGGTCGCAGCGGCCGGCTCCGGAGTTGAAGGAGAAGAACCCGGTCGTTAGCTCGCGGGCTTTGGCCTCAGGGGTGCAAGCGAAGAGCTGGCGGATGGGATCGAAGGCTCCGAGGAAAACGGCGGGGGTGGAACGCGGAGTGCGGGCGACGGCGGTCTGATCGACGAGTTCGACGCCGGATAGATGCTGCGAGCCTTTTAGATCCTTGATCGGCGCGGCGTCGCCTTCAGCTTGCTGGCCGAGCTTGCGGGCGAGGTTCAGGTAGAGAACGTCGTGGGCGAAGGTGGATTTACCAGAGCCCGAAACGCCGGTGAGGACGGTGAAAAGGCCGAGCGGGAGATCGACATCTAACTTTTTCAAGTTATGGCGGGTGGCGCTGCGGATGGAGAGGAGTTGCTTGGTGGGCTGGCGGCGGGTGGTGGGAATGGCGATGGATTTTTGTCCCGTGAGCCATGGGAGAGTGCCGGCAAGAGATTTTGGCGGGGCGCCTACGCTCCCCGCATAGATGAGGGTGCCGCCGAAGGAGCCGGCGCCGGGACCGAGATCGACGAGGTGGTCGGCGGCAAGCATCACCGTTTGCTCATGCTCGACGACGACGAGGGTGTTGCCCTTATCGCGGAGGCCGTGCATGACGCCGACGAGGCGGTCGATGTCGCGCGGATGGAGGCCGACGGTGGGTTCGTCGAGGACGAAGAGGGTGCCGGTGAGGGCGGCCCCGAGGCAGGTGGTTAGATTGACGCGTTCCACCTCGCCGCCTGATAGAGTGCGGGTGGTGCGGTCGAGGGTGAGGTAGCCGAGACCGACTTGATCGAGGTAGGAGAGGCGGGAAGTGATTTCGGTTAAGACGAGATCGAGGGTGGGGTCGGAGGGACGGCTCGAGATTTCTGATTTGAGATTTGAAAACCACGGCAGGAGGTCGCCGATGGAGAGTGCCCAGAGTTCTGGGAGGGTTTTTCCGCTGACTTTAAAACAGAGCGACTCGGGCTGGAGGCGCTTGCCACGGCAGGCAGAGCAGGTGGTGTAGGAGCGATAGCGGCTGAGGAAAACCCGGACGTGCATCTTGTAGGCCTTGGTTTCCATCCAGTCGAAGAAGCCTTTCACGCCATACCAATCGCCGGATTGCCAGAGCGTTTCGAGTTCGTCCGGGGTGAGATCGTCGGTCTTACGGTCGCCGTAGTAGATCCATTCCTGCTCGTCTTCAGATAGATCTTCGAAGGGGCACTTGAGGTCGATGTCGCGCTCCTTGCAGTTTCTAACGAGGTCGCGTTGGCACTCGCCGCCGCGCTCGCCTTGGAAGGGTTTGATGGCTCCTTGGGCGATGGAAAGGGACTTGTCGGGGACGGCTTTTTCGAGGGCGATGCCGATGATGCGGCCGAAGCCACGGCATTTCGGGCAGGCACCTAATGGGGAGTTGAAAGAGAACAGGGCAGGCGTGGGCTTGCGGAGGGTGAAGCCGGTTTTGGGGTTGGTCCAACTGGTGCTGAACGCACGAGAGTTTTCAGGAGCAGTGATGGTGGCGTGGCCTTTGCCGAGGGTGAAGGCGGCTTCGAGGGCTTCGAGGAGGCGGGATTGGTTGTCGGGTGTTAGGGTGAGGCGGTCTTGGACGATGTGGATGACGGGCGAAATAAATTTCGCGGTCCGTGGTGTGTCAGTGCGGATGATTTCACCGGCGATGAGGATGCGGAGGTAGCCTTGGGCATTGAGGAAAGGGAAAATTTCCTCGGGCTTCGAGTCGGGCGGGACGGGGATGGGGAAGGTAACAAGGAGTGGTTTGTTTGCTAGATTTTTGATGGCCCAGGCGGTGGCGGATTCGGGGGAATCGGGCTGGATGGATTCGCCGGTGTTAGGGTCGTAGCCGATGGCGAGGCGGGCGAAGAGCAGCTTGAGATAATCGTTGATCTCAGTGAGCGTGCCGACGGTGGAACGGGTAGTGCGGACGTGGTTTTTCTGCTCGATGGCGATGGCGGGCGGGATGCCGTCGATGTGATCGACCGCGGGCTTGTCCATGCGGTCGAAAAACTGGCGGACGTAGGGCGAGAACGTTTCCACATAGCGGCGCTGGCCCTCGGCGTAGAGCGTGTGGAAGGCGAGCGAAGATTTCCCGGAGCCGGAGGGACCGGTGACGACCGTGAGCTTGCCGAGGGGGATATCGAGGTCGAAGCCCTGAAGATTGTGTTGGCGGCAGCCGCGAAGGAGGATGGCGGGCTGGGGAGGACGGGGGGCTGCGTTTTTCTTATCAACTTTAGGCACGCGGCAGGGTAGGCAGGAATGGCGATTCCGCCAGTGGAAGAATGTGGCGGCGCGGTGAACTCCGCTCAACCCGCGAAGGCATTCGCAGCCAGCCCATTGACGCCTAGGCCGCGGATCACGAACAAGCGCCCGGCATGTTTCTCAACCACCGATTTGTGAATGCCGGTGGTGACGTAAAGGTCTGCTAGATCCGGCCCGCCGAAGGCACAGGCGGTGGTCTCTAGGCACGGCAGCTCGATGCGCCGCAGCTCCTCGCCAGTCGCGGGATCGAAACTAACAACGCAGCCGCCATGGCAAAACGCGATCCATAGGTTTCCCTCCGCATCGAGGGTCATGCCGTCGGGCGAGGCGTCGAGATGCGCGGTGGAGACGACGCTGCGGAGGTTCCGCAGATGGCCGGCCTCGTAGTCGAAGGCGAGCACGTCCTTGCGCGGAGTGTCGATGTAATAGACCGTTTTGCCGTCGGCTGACCAGACGATGCCGTTGGAATTGGTGACCGGACCGAAGGCTTCGTGGAGCGTTAGATCTGGGTCGAGCCGGTAGAGCCGGGCATCGCCAGTTTTCTTCACCAGACTGATCGTGCCGGCGAAAAAGCGCCCGTCGGGTGAGCATTTGCCATCGTTGAAGCGGTTGTCGGGTTTGTCTGCCTCGGGATCGGCGATGGCGGTTAGGTGGCCGGTTTCCTCGTCGAGAAACAGCAGCCCGTGATCGCCAGCGATGACCAGCCCGCCGCTCTCGCGGGGGACCACGGTGCCCACCCGTTGGCCGACATCCCATGATTTTTCGCTGCCGTCGGCGGGATCGAAGCGATGGACGCGGTGGCCCTCGATATCGACGAAATAAAGTGCCTGCTGCCACCAGATTGGGCCTTCGCCCCATTGGCAGCGGATGGTTCCGACCGGTTCGATGTTGAGCATGCCCGCAGCGTAAAAGGGCGGGTGAATGCGCACCAAGGTAATTTCGCCGATCGCGGGCTTTCATTTCATCTAACTTCCCCGCAGAATGCTCACCATGCGCGGCGCGTTTTCCTCTGAGGTCTTCAAAGTGTGGCTCTACGCCGCAGCCTCGGTGTTGCTAGGCGCGTGGGTTTCTCCACTGCTCTACAACGCGGGAAAAGCTCTCGCGGAGGTC
>JAYTEI010000335.1:0-6161 GCA_043735445.1 Akkermansiaceae bacterium
GCGTCCTGAGCCGCGAGCGGGGTGACCAAAACGAACAGGGAGAGGAGGTGATTGGCTTTCATAGGCGGCTATGACGGGAGAAATTAGACAGCGGATTTGCAAACGGCAAGCCGTCGTTCTGCCGGATTTTCAGCCGTCGAACTGGGCGCTTCACTAGAATTTTGTTTTCCCATTCGCAGGTGCTCGGTGGTGGATGGTTTTAAAGACCGTTTCTGAACAACGGACTCGCTCAGAACAACTCGGCCAGCGAAGGATTCCCTAACATTCTAAAACGCTTCGTCGCGACCTATCGTAAATACCTTGGGGCAGGCGCGGAGGGTGATGATTACGCCTGAACAGTCGCCCTCACACTCCAACCCGCAGATCTCTAACACTCCATAACAGACCCTTTGCGTCGCGGCCACTGCCTTTCATCACTCGTGCGCCATCCTTCCGTTTAGCTCCAAATCTATCACGCGCACTCGCAAACGCCTCGTTCACAAATTCCTTGCTGCCAATCACCGCACCGTCCGTGAAATAGCGCACCCGACAGCGCAACATTTTGGCCATTCCCAAGTCTTTCAAAACAGTGCCATTGTCTTTGCTTGCGAGAATTTCCGCCGTGTTAATCGTGCTTTGGCCCTCGCGATTTCCAGCTCCAGTAACTAGGGCTGCACCCGCCTTTCGACCCAATGCCATGCCCATCAATCGCCGATACAAGCGCGAGACTTCCTGCCATTTCTCCGCTTCGAAGCCGACTCCCTGATCACAAAAATACGCACGCACCAAGCCCTCCCGCGCCTTTTTCCCGTTCCCCTTCTTCCCACCACCCACGGCCTCGCCGTAGCTGCTCCAGCGATAATCTGCCGGATCTTTCACCATGCCCGCCCGCACCGGATTGAGGTCGATGTAAGCCGCCATCGTCCTCGCGGCCACGCCGCTTTCCACGATCACGCTTTTGAATCGCTCCTCCCACAGCGTGCCCTTCCGCGAATGCTCCCGGTTGAACCAACGAGTGAAGCGGATCAACAGCCCTTTCATAAACTCGCTCAAATCATGCATTCGGTAGGTGAAACGGGCATGAATCGCCGCCACGCGGGTGGCTTCGCCGACCTGCCCCAGCGTTCTCGCCTCCGCCAATTCCGCCGCCACCCCTGCCACAAAAGCCTCAGAATAAAGCGCGGAAAGTCGTTGCAGCAGCAACTCGTCGCTCACCCCGCCCGCCGCCATCGGCGGCACCTCCAGCAGCAGGTGGAAATGGTTAGACATCACGCAGTAGGACAAAACCCGGCAGCCGGAAAAATTTTCATACATCCTCATAAACATCCGAAACGCCTCGCATTCCCGCTCCGCAAACACAAACCGCCGATCCACCACCCTCGATACCAAGTGGTAAATCGCCGGCTTCGAAGTCGAATTCTGCCATGTCGCCAACCACCTTGCCTTCCGCATTCCGCCACCCTACCCCCGCCCCCCCCGAAATGCCAAACCGATTCTATACTTTTTATCTGTCACCATGAAGGCCTTGGAAAAGTGGATGATGCCTACCGAAAAACGGCGGCGGAAGCGCTGATCACAGGCGGGTGGCGATCACTTACCAGGCAGCCCACTGGCCTAGCTGAATTCCGATGATTCCAAATGCTGGGCGTTCGCTAAAATGTTTTTTCCTTTTGTCTGTGGCCGTTTGCAGGTGTTTTCTGAGCGCGCTCATGAACATCGGCCTCGCCCAAATCAACTCGGTTATCGGGGACTTTCCCGGCAACGTGAAACGCATCCTCGCGGCCTACCGAGAATGCCTCGAAGCGGGCGCGGATCTGGTGATCACGCCGGAGCTGTCGCTGGTCGGCTACCCGCCGCGGGATCTGGTTTTTAAATCGCAGTTTGTGCCGAAATGCCTGCAAGCGTTAGACTATCTCGGCGGGGAAATCCGCGAGGTGCCGCTGCTCGTCGGCTATGTGGATCACCATCATCCAGCGCACCCTGGCAAGCCGTTCCGCAATGCGGTGGCCTGGCTAGAGCATGGAAAAATTCAACACCGCGTGTGGAAAACGCTGCTGCCGACCTACGACGTTTTCGACGAGCGACGCTACTTCGAACCGAGCGAATCTTGCGAGCCTATCACTTGGAGCGGCCTCCGCATCGGCGTGACGATCTGCGAGGACATCTGGACCGAAGACTACCTCCAGCGGCCCTTTTACGATCGCGATCCGGTGGCGGAACTTTCTGCGAAAGGCATAGACCTGTTAGTCAATCTCAGTGCCTCGCCATTTCACCTCGGCAAGCCATTGCTGCGCCGAGCGATGGTCGGCGGGATCGCCCGCCGGGCGAAGGTGCCGGTCGTCTATTGCAATGCGGTCGGCGCGAACGATCAGCTCGTTTTCGACGGCCACTCGCTGGTCACCGATGCCCGTGGCAGCATCGTCACCCAGCTCCCAGGTTTCGCCGAGATCTGCCGCGTGGTGGATCCATTCCAAGCGGCGGAATCCGACGCGCCGTTAGACTCGTGCGATGCCGCAGAGCTCTATCAAGCGCTCGTCCTCGGCGTCCGCGATTACGTCACGAAATGCGGGTTTTCCAGCGTCTGCCTCGGACTGAGCGGTGGGATCGACTCAGCGCTCACGGCCGTCATCGCCGCCGACGCGCTTGGCCCGGAGAACGTCTGCGGGCTAACCATGCCCAGCCCCTACTCGTCGCGCGGCAGTGTGGACGATTCTTTCTTACTCGCGAAAAACCTCGGCATCCGCTGCGACGAGTTGCCTATCGGAAATGCCTTCGCGGCGGTCAAGGCGACGCTACAGCCGGTTTTCGAGGGTAAACCGGAAGACGTCACCGAGGAGAACATCCAAGCTCGCCTCCGCGGAGTCATGCTGATGGCGCTTTCTAACAAGGAGAACCACCTGCTTCTCACGACCGGAAACAAGAGCGAACTCGCCGTCGGCTACTGCACGATTTACGGCGACATGTGCGGTGGACTGGCCGTGATTTCCGACCTGCCGAAATGCCGGGTTTACGAAGTTTCCCGCTGGATTAACCGCGAGCGGGAGATCATTCCCTGGAACACCATCGACAAGCCACCGAGTGCCGAACTCCGCCCCGACCAAAAGGACCAGGATACCCTCCCGCCCTACGAAATCCTCGATGCCATCCTCGAACTTTACGTCGAGCACCAGCTTTCCGCCGATGAAATCATTTCCCGTGGCTTCGAGGAGACCACCGTGCGCTGGGTGCAGCGCCGCGTCGATCTCAACGAATGGAAACGCCACCAAGCAGCACCCGGTTTGCGGGTGACCTCAAAAGCGTTCGGCATTGGTCGCCGGATGCCCATCGTCCAGCGTTTCGTTGGTTGAAATATTATCGGTCGGATCCGACTGATCCACCCCATTCCCCTCCCCCACTCACATGAATCTCTCAGAAGCCCGCAAGATCCTTGGACTTGGTCCTGCGGAAGATCCCAGCCCACATCTCGCGGAATTCAAGGACGCCCGCGAGCACATCGCTGCGATGGTCCGCTCGGCCCCTAACGAAACGCTGGCAGAACGCTATCAGAACGGCCTTGTCGAGTTCGACCAAGCGCTTGCCGCCATTTACGAGCAATTGCCAGTCAGCGTAGTGGATGCGCCGCCGCCATCGGCCCTGTTAGTTTCAGAAACGCCAGCGATTCCCCAGCCGGCCAAGACGGAGGTTCTCGGAATCGCATTCATCGCTCCCGAGCTTGCCGCCGCCGAGGCGGAAACTGTCGCGACTCCACGCAACCGCGCCCCTTCGTCTCTCGTTTGGTTTCTCGTATTCTTCATCAGTGCCAGCGGAGGGGCTTGGCTGTATTTCAAAAGCGAAGATACCAAGGAAAGCCAGCGCCTGCTCCGCATTGCGTTCTTGGAACGCCTCGGTGCCAGCCTTGTCGAAAACCGCCGCTGGCAGGAAGCCGCCAATTCCTTTGCAGAAATCGAGCGACTTTCGCCCGGCTCCGATCTCGCCGTGCGCGGTCGCCGCGGCATCGAGGCCGGTCTCGGCGAGGAGCAGACGCAATTCATCGGCTATTGGACCGGCCAGGCCACCGCCGAACTCGAGGCCGGCCGTCTCGACGAAGCCACCGCCGCCGCCCGCCAGGTGCTCGCCAAGCATCCTACCGAAAAAGACGCCGCCGCGCTTCTCGATAAAATAGCCGCAGCCCGCGTCGGCCAGTCCTTCACCCGTAAAGTTGCAACCGCCCGCGAGGCGCTCGACCAACGGAAGTGGAACCTCGCCATTTCCACCGCCCAAGAAATCCTCACCGCCGCCCCTGCCGACCCGGACGCCCAAGCGATCCTCGCTGATGCCATCACCGCGCTGAAAAAATCCTCCACCGACCGCGCGAAAGCCGCAGAACTTTTCACCATGGCCAGCGCTCGCGACCATGGGCAGTTTGACCAGCAAGCACTTGATTGGCTGCGCGAGGCCAGTTCGCTCGCCCCCGAAAACGCGGAAATCGCCGCCCGTTTGGAGAAATTTTCCAGCTACACCCGCACCCTGCGTGTTCCCGACGATTTCGCCACGCCACAAGAAGCCCTCGACGCCGCCCATGATCGCGACCGCATCGTGCTCGGCGGTGGCACTTGGAAAGGCCCACTCGTCATCGATGCCGCCGTCGAGTTGCAAGGTGCCGGGTTTGCCGAAACCAAAGTCGAATGCACACCGGAAAATGGCAGCGCGATCACCATCGGCCCTGCGGCCAAGGGTGCCCGTGTTAGCGGTATCACCTTTCGCCATGAAGCCTTCGCCGTCGGCACCGAACGATTTTCCGTCGCTCTCGTCCGTGGCGGGAGTGCGACGTTTGTCGATTGCCGCTTCACCGACGCCAGCGGCCACGGCCTCGCTGTCATTGAGGGGGGGCAGGTCACGGTGAGTCGCAGCCGCTTCGCTGAAAATGGCTGGGACGGAGCCGCAGTCATTGGCAAGGGCAGCAGCCTCGACGCCCGGGAGTGCGAGTCGCTCAACAACTTCGAGCACGGCATCGAGTCATGGGAAGGAGCCGCGCTTATCCTCGTCAACAACCGCTGCGAAGGCAACAGCCGCAACGGCATCCACGCCGACAACGGCCTTGCCTCTGCCACCCTGCAGGGCAACCAACTCATTGCGAACCGCGAGTTCGGCATCGTCCTCGACAGCGCCAGCTCAGGTAAAATCACCGGCAACATCGCCCGCGCGAACCTCCTCGGCGGCATCGTCATTCGCGCCGCCGCAGCGCGCCTGCCCGTCACCCTCAACCAAGTCACCCTCAATCTCGGCCCCGGCTTGATTCTGGAAAAAGGTCTCACCGCCTCCTCCTACACTAACAATTCCATCACCCAAAACACCGGCTCACAAATCCTCCCCGATACCGATCTATCAGGCGAAGCCAACCCTGTTCAGCCCGAGGTCATTCCCCGCGCCACCATCATCACCGAGCCTCCGCTGGAAAAGCGCCGGTGAGTCGCCAAAGCTCTTGCCGCCGCCGGGACCAGTCTGAAGCAAAACCCTTTCAAAGAAGCTGGCCTGCGCTCAGTCGGAGGAAGCCGTGTTTATTTGAAAATCGCTTCGTGCTCATTGGGCCGTAAAACTTAATTCAAGTCACTCGCAGCGCTCTGTTCAATACCCCACAATAGGTTTCCATGAAGACTCGTTAGAAGCGCGTGAGTCGGGCACACGGCTTTTTCATTTGAGGGCATTGTTGCAGACCAAGTTGTAGGGAATGGCGGGGTCGGAGGCCGGAGAGTTCGAAAATCGCGGGCCAGGAGAGGTGGCTGACGTGGCGCGTCTTGAGCGCGATCACCGCACAACGCATGACGGCGAGATTGCCGTTGAGGTTGAGGTTTTTGGAGAGGGCGCCGTCCTCTTTAAAAAACAAAACATCGCGCACCCAGTGGTTGCGGATCTCGCATCCTCCCCAGTGACCGCGCTCCAGTCGCGCGAAACCTGCGGCCGATTGCGGGATGAGACTGCCGAGGTAGTGACTGACGGTCACCTCACTCTCGTTGCTGGCTCCAGGGCTGGTGGACCAAGTGTGCTTGGTGACCACCGCGAGGCTGCGCACGTGCGGCAGTCCGCAGGCGATGGGCGCGATGGCGGAGACTTCGATTCTCCGGTGTTCTATCCGACCGTGCCCGCGATCTTTCGTGTCGCAGCTAAAAGGGGGGAGCCGGCGGCGGCGATGCGGTGGGCTTCGG
>JAYTEI010000336.1:0-1120 GCA_043735445.1 Akkermansiaceae bacterium
TCGATCCGGCAAGCGACGATGTCCGGTGGTGGATTGCCATTCAGTCGGAAAAAGCGCGATGGTCCGGTGACCGGGGCCGTCATCAGGTAACGGGAGAGATCGACGACCGCATCGGATGCGTCCATGAATCCTGCGGCGGGATTTAAGGATGACTGAGCCTTGAACGGTTGCTTGGGGCCGAAAGCCTCTAACTCGGCGAACTGCATGGCATAGCGCCCTCCATCCGCAGGATTGGAACGCAGTTGGGTCGCTTCCACCCGGACGTAGCGCGCCACACTTGCGGTGAACGGATAGGACTGAGTCGTGGCCGGCAAGGCCAATCCCCTGATGTCCGCCACCACATTCCAGCTATTGCCATCGCCGGAGATCAGAATCCTGAAGTCCACCGGAAAACCCATTCCAACATTACCGCCATCGTCGCGGGGATGAAGCCGGATGTTATCTAGCAGAAACCCGGAACCCAGATCGACCTCCAGCCAGACCGGGCGGTTGGACAGGGTGGTCTTGCTGCTCCAGCCGAAGTTCCCGACCGACCAGCTTGCAGGCTGCGAACGCGCAGTGGTGATTCCATCCACCAGGTTGCGAAGCCCCCATGGGACACGGTGTGACATTCCAGCGTCCTCGACCGAATCCGAAGCCGCGACATAGCGATCCCGTGCGAAATCCGGCTGCGGAAGACTTGCGGGGCTGATGTCCAGGCAGATCACCGTATCGGCTTCATCCCAGTTGACCCCATTAGGGAGAGTCACACTCACTCCGGACGCACTCTGCTGAAGAGGCATGGAGTTTCCGCCTGACAACAGCCGGGCCGCCAGGTATCGCACGCCATCAGCGGGGACGGGCAGTGCCAGCGTCCGGCTGGCGGGAGGATTAAGAACATGCAGATATTCCAGCGTGCCGCCGAGCGAGCGGGTGGCGGCGATCCCATTCGGCAGGTTTGATAGAAACACACCTTCGTTGACCGGGTAGGCCGTGCTGGGACTCACGCCACGCAGGGATTCCCGCACTGCCTGCACGCGGGCTCCAAGGTCGGCGAAGGCCTCTGCCACGCCGTTTTCCCATGAACCGTCGGTGTAGGGACTTGCCGCCCATTGAACTCCGGGACCCTCGGTGGATGCGG
>JAYTEI010000337.1:0-6157 GCA_043735445.1 Akkermansiaceae bacterium
CCCACGCCCGCCGCCCGCGCGTCGAGCGGATGGCGCGGGTGATAGGGTTTACCATCGATTTCCATCTCCCCACTGTCCGGCAAATAAGCGCCGGATAGAATTTTCATCAACGTGCTCTTGCCCGCGCCATTCTCGCCGACGAGCGCGTGGACCTCGCCCGGCAGCACATCCAGTTCCACCCGCCCGAGCGCAACAGTCGGCCCGAAGGTCTTGCGGATACCCCGCATAACAAGGCGTGGATGGGGGAGGGGCATCGGCGAGTTGATGGTTGGAAGTTGCTGGTTGATAGTTAGAGGAGAGGAAGTCTTTCAATCAACTATCAACTATTCACCATCAACCTCTTCAAGGAAGCTGCGTCTTGATCAACGCGGCGATCTTCGGCTCGGCGAGATTTTCCGGGGTGACCAAGGTCGCGCCGGTGTCGATGACCGCTTCTAACTTCTCGCCCTTGAGCTTGGCGACGGCGGTCTTCACGCCGAGGTAGCCCATGTTGACGGGGTCTTGTAAAATGGTGCCATGCATCTCGCCCTTCTTCATTGCGTCGAGGAATGTGGCATCACAATCGAAGCCCACGAACTTGACCTTGCCGCCTAGATTCTTGCCACGCAGCGCTTGGAGCATGCCGTAAGAGTTGGTTTGGTTGCTGCAAAAAATTCCTTGAATCGAGAGTCCGTCCCCGGCGGCGAGACGCGTTAGAAGGTTGCTCGCCACGTCCTGCGCTTGGCTGGCGGTGGCACCGGCGAATTGCTCCGCGCTTACCACTTCGATGCCGGGCGACTTTTTGATTTCCTCCAGAAATCCTTCCTCGCGCTGCTCAGTGGACGCGCTGCCTTGCATGTAGCGGAGCACGGCCACTTTGCCCTTGCCGCCGAGGAGTTCTGCTAGACGGCGGGCACCGATGCGACCGCCCTCGCGGTTGTCAGTGGCGACGTAGCTGGTGATGAATGACGCACTATCAGCTAGACTGGAGTCGATGATGACCACCGGTTTGCCTTTTTCTGCGACACTCTTGGCCGCATCTCGCAAGGCGACGGCGTCGAGCGGCGCGAGCACGATGGCGTCGTTTTGCAGGGCTTGATTAGTCACAAGATCGATCTGTTGGGAACGGTCGTCCTCGCGCTGCGGCCCGATGAAAGTGACCTTCACGCCAAGCTCGGAGGCCGCCTTGTTAGCCCCGGCTTCGACGGATTTCCAATAGATGTGAGTGGTGCCCTTAGGGATGACGGCGATCTTGAGTTGGCCAGATTTCTCGGGCTTGTTGCAGCCGATCAAGAGGGTGGAAAACGCGAGGGCGAGGAGTGTGATGGATTTCATGGCAGCGTGGCCAAGGGCTACGGGGTTTCGCGCTGGCTGACTAGATTTTTCTGCAGAGCGACTGCCTCAAATTACAGGTGGTGCAGACGATGCAACGCGAGCGAAACTTGTCGAGGGGGTGCTGCGGCGCTCGGAGCTTCTCCCGACACATGTGAAATTGCATGGACCGGACGGCATAGGATTTCCCAGCTTCTTAACACATTAAACGGGTGATCGGATAGCCCGCTATTTGCCAGTTGATCCACCATCTCACGGGCCAACTCGCCGATATGTGACTCACCTCGCCTTGTGCGAATCCGAGCACCGTCCTTGCAACTACCTTACTGGCGCGGCAAGTGCAGCGAACTTTCTATCAGCTCCAGAAACTCCGCGCGCTCGGCGGGGAGGGTGGGGGAGGCGGTTTCGCGGGCGAGCGCGGAGACCATGGCGGGAGTGATGATCTCGCTTTGCTCGCCGGCTAGCCATTGCGCATAGGTGCAGACCAAGGCGGCGAAGCGGGCGTCGTCGGAAGGGTCTGCGTCGTTTTTGTGAATGAGAGAAATTGAGGGTGCTGCTTGATCGTCGGTGGACCATTCGAGCGAGCCAAGATCGCCACCGGGTTTGGATGATTCGATTTCGAGGGCAAGGGTGGTGGTAGCATCTGCGGCTAAGCGGGTGGGCATGGCGGCGGCTGACGGGCCGGCGGCGGGAGTGAAGCCGAGCATCCGGTAGCGGGCGACGCCGTTGGGGTTTGCATGATAGACCATTCTAACATCGCAAGCGCTGCGCGGGTCGCCGCGTAGGGAAATGAACAGCAAGGTGGCGGAAGGTTTCCACGGGCAGGCGATCATCTCGGTGGACAGGGTGGCGACGTGGGCGCTCATGCCGCTGGCGCGGTTGTCGGGGTGCCAGTTGTTAGCCGCGCTGCGCGAAATGGCAGCGACGCCATTCAAGCGGAGTGGGAAGGTGTTGAGAATTTCCTCGAGCCGGACGGTGGAACGGGGCGGGAGTTGCTGGTCGCTGCGGATGGATTTTGAAATCAACTCGAGATCGGGTTTGCCAGTTAGAATTGGAAGTTCGAGGGTGGGGGAATCGGCCACCGCCACCGCCACCGCCACCGCCACTGAGCGGTGTGGCACGGCGGGCGGCAGGATCGGCGCTGGCGGCGGCGGGCTGCTAGATGGCGCGATGCTAACAGGCGGCGGCCACTGGACTGCGACCGGAGTCGGCTCGCCGCGCGGGGTGCGGATGACGTTGAAAGCGGCCAGAGCCAGCGCGGCCGCAGCCGCAGCCGGGATGAGCCAGCGCAGTCGAAATGAGCCGATTTTCCCGCTGCGCTCGCCAGCGCGAGCGGACCGCCGGATGTTCTCGCGCTGATGGGGAAGCAGCTTGTCCGTGGGCGGGGTGAGGCGGGCGGTTAGAAATTGTTGGATCTCGCGTGTCTCACGGATCGCGGCGTGGAGCGCGGGATTTTCCGCAATGGCGCGTTCGACGGCGGCGGCGTCAGCCGCGCTGAGTTCGCCTAGGGCGTAGGCGGTTAGAGTGGGATCGTCGGGTGGCAATGTCATCGGAGGCACGGTAGCAACGGACGAGCCGACCGAAACTTTAGGGAAACTTTCCGGCACCTCAGCGGATGAAATAACTCAGATGTTCGAGCTCCAGCGCGAGATCGACGTTGTTGACGGTGACGTCCGGGGAGACCTCGAGCACGATCGGTGAGAAGTTCAGCACGCCCTGTATACCGGCGGCGACCAGGCGGTTGACGACGGCCTGCGCGAACTCGACGGGCACACACAGGATCGCTAACTTGACCGAGCGCTCGGCGATGAAAGTTTCCAAATCCGAGTCGGGAAAAACCGGGATCGTGACGCCGCGGGCGCGGGTCGCTTCCGGGTTGGCATCGAACGCGGCGACAACCTCGAAGCCTTCCTTTTCGAAGCCATGGTAACGGAGCAGGGCAGAGCCGAGATTGCCCGCGCCGACGAGAATGACCGGCTGGAGATGCTCGCGGCCAAGGGTTTCGCGGATGATCCCTGATAGAATTTCGACCGGGTAGCCCAGCCCGCGGGTACCGAATTGGCCGAAGTAGGCGAGATCCTTGCGGAGCTGCGCGGACTTCACTCCAGCGGCACGGGCGAGGGTGCTGGAACTCACGGTGTCCACGCCGTTGGCATTCAATTTTTGCAGGCAACGGTGATAGATGGAGAGTCGATAGATCGCCTTTTTCGGGATGTCGAGCTTGCCGGATTTGTCGGGGATTTCCACGGCGGGGGAGTGGAAAAGTTAGAGTGCCTCGGGTTTTTGGAGCAGCTCGGAAACGCGGTTGAGCAGGAATCCAGCACCGCCGCCATCGACCACGCGGTGGTCAAATGTCAGCAGTAAGTCGGCCTCGGTGGCGGGCAGGAATGCCTCCACTTGCGTGCTCCAGACCGGCTTTTTCACCCCGGCACCGATGCCGAGAATGAGCGTCTCGTTAGGCAACGGGATGGGCGTGCCAGTGGTGAGGCCGAAGGTGCCGAAGTTTGTCACCGTGGCGATACCACCGCTGCAATCTTGTTCGGATAGACGGCGGCGGCGGGCGCGGTCCACCAGATCGTCGTATTCGGAAATGAGCTCGCGCAGGGGTTTTTGATCGACCTTTCTAACGACCGGGACGACCACTCCGTCCTCGACCTGCACCGCCACGCCGATGTCGAACGCGCGCGGGTGAACGACCTTGTCACCGATCAGATAACCGGCGGTCGTCGGGCTTTCCGCGATCGCCAGGGCGAAGGCGCGTAACAGATAGAGCGTCAGCCCCGGCTTGGGCGACTGGGCGCGGCGGTGGTCGAGCACCTTATCTAGCAGGATCGGCCGCCCGACGGTGGCGAGTGGGCGGGTCCAACTGCGGCGCATGGCATCGGCCACTGCGAGGCGCATCGGTGAGGCGGCGGAACTCGGCCACGCGTCCAGATAGTCGAGGAAACGTTCGAGATCTTCCACCGTCACGCGGCCGCCGGCACCGGTGCCGACGATCGCGGAAATGTCCGCCTCGCGGATGCCGAGGTCGTTCATCCGGGCGCGCATTCTGGGAGAAATGTAGTGGGCACCCATCACGCCAGTCGGCACGGGCAGGCCTTTCACGCTGGGCACCACGGCGGGAGCTTCCTCGTAGGCGTCGTCGTCGAGCGCGAAATGCAGGTTCGCTTCCGCCTGCGCCGGGCTGCTCGCTTGGCTGGTGGCGGCGCGCTTTGCTTCGCTGGATTCTAACGACTCCACGCCGGTGCGGGTGATTTCCTCATCGGTCACATCGAGCAGTCCTAACAAGGTGCCGACTGAGTAGGAAATTCCCTCCCGTGCACGCAGCTCGGAAACGATGCCATCGCAGAGGGTGGTCACGCCCATCACGGCTTTGTTCGTTTCCACCTCGATGATTTCCTGGTCGGTGCGGACGCGATCACCCACCGCGATGCCGAGGCGGATCACGGTGGCCTCGGCGATCGACTCGCCGAGTTGGGGCATGAGAATGGGGACGGTGGGCATCTGCGAAGGAATTTAAAATTTGAGATCTGAAATCTTCAGAAGGAGAGCAGTTTGCGGAGCGCCTCGCAGATGGATTCGGGCGTCGGGCGATGGGCGGCCCAGAGTTTCGGGTGATAGGGAACCGGCGTATCGCGGGCGTTTAAACGCTGCGGTGGCGCGTCTAGCAGGTGGAAGCCTTCCTCGGTGACCCGCGCGATGACTTCCGCCGTGACGCCACCCCACGGGAACGCTTCGCCCACCGCTAACAGCCGCCCGGTGCGTGCGACGGAGGCGAGGATGGTGTCCAGATCCAGCGGTTTCACCGAGCGTAAATCGACCACTTCGATTTCCCAACCGTCCTGCGCGAGGCGGTCGGCAGCTCTAACGGCTTCGTGGACCATCGCGCTGTAGGCCACGACGGTGGCGTGCTTGCCTGGCCGAGTGATCCGCGCTTGGCCGATGGGCAAGTGGTCGCCGTTGATCGACTTCGCCTTGAGCCAGCGGTAGAGAAATTTGTGCTCGCAGTAGATGACCGGATCGTCCAGCGCCACGCCGTCTAGCAGCATGTGATAGGCGTCCGAAACGGTCGCCGGTGTCAGCACGACCAGCCCTGGATATTGGGCGTAGATGCCCTCCATGCTTTGGCTGTGAAATGGCCCCGAGCCGGGAGTGCCGCCGGAGGGCAGGCGCACCGTGAGCGGGACCGGCACGCCGGTCCGATAGAAGTGCGTGGCCGCTTGGTTGACGATTTGGTTAAACGCCAGCGATGAGAAATCCGCGAACTGCATTTCCACGATCGGCCTCATGCCCTCGATGGCCGCGCCCACCGCCATGCCGATCATCGCGTCCTCCGAGATCGGCGCGTCGAAGACTCGGTTAGGAAATTTCTCGGCAAGTCCCTTAGTCGCCTTGAACGCACCGCCGAAGGTGGCGATGTCTTGGCCGTAGAGGAACACGCGGTCGTCCTCGCGCAGGAGTTTTTCCTGAGCCTCACGGATGGCGTCGATGTAGGTCACACTCACTTGGAAACAAAATTTGTTAGGGGGAAACGGGTGGCCAGCGCGGTCCAGTCCTCGTGGTAAGGATCGGGCACCGATTCCTGTTGGGCTTGAGCCACCGCGCGTTGCACTTCCTCGGCATATTCTTCCTGCCAAGCGAGAATTTCATCCACCGTCGCTAGGTGGTTGTCCACGAGCTGGCGCATGGCCACCTCGATGCAGTCCCGCCCGTAGTGGCCGCTGCGGATTTCCGCAGGCACGTAGGCACCGTCGTCGTGCTCGCCGTGGCCGGACAGTCGCAGCAATCTAGCAACCACCATTTGCGGCCCACCGCCATCGCGCGCCCGCTTGACCGCCTCGCAGAT
>JAYTEI010000338.1:0-2768 GCA_043735445.1 Akkermansiaceae bacterium
ATGACTGGCCGCGGGGGGGCTTGCGGTTCGCCCTTTTCATCGGCTGGCGGCGGGGTGGGCTGGGCCAGGCAGACCGCCGGCAGCAGCATTCCCGCAACAAGAAAGGAAACAGGGATTGTTTTCATGGGCAATTGACGCTTTTTTAGCCGCGTTCCGCGAGCTGACTTGCAGACAAACTCCAATTGCTTTGAAAAGTTTCGGTTCGCGGACCGGAAACCTGCCGCTCTCCATCACCCATCTGCCATGCACATCCGAGACATTCTCAACGATTCAAAACCCTCGCTGTCCTTCGAGTTTTTCCCACCACGCACGGCCGCGTCATGGGAGGATCTCTATCAGGCAATCCGCGAGTTAGAAGCCCTTCAGCCGACGTTCGTTTCGGTGACTTACGGGGCCGGTGGCGGCACTCGCGAACTGACCCACGACCTGGTGGTGCGGATCAAACAAACGACCTCAATCCCGCCGGTGCCGCATCTCACTTGCGTAGGCCATTCCGAGCGGGAGGTGACGGAGATACTCGAGCGCTACGCCGCAGCGGGCGTGAGTAACATCCTCGCCTTGCGCGGCGATCCACCCAAGGATCAGCCTGATTACGATTGGTCGGAGAGCGGCTTCCGCCACGCTGCCGATCTGGTGCGGTTCATCCGTAAGTTCAACGATTCCGGCAGCCACCCGGATCCGCGCGGGTTCGGCATCGGGGTGGCGGGGTTTCCCGAAGGCCATCCCGCGACGCCTAACCGGGTGGATGAACTCGATTTCCTCAAAGCCAAGGTGGACGCTGGGGCTGACTACATTTGCACCCAATTGTTCTTCGACAACCACGACTTCCTCGACTTCCGCGACCGCTGCGAGCTGGCGGGAGTCCACGTTCCGATCATCGCCGGAGTGATGCCGGTGACTTCTCTATCTGGCATGAAGCGGATGGCGGAACTGGCCGCCGGGGCACGCTATCCGGCGAAGCTGGTGCGGGCGCTGGAGCGGGCGAAATCCAGCCCCGAGGCGGTCGAGCGGGTGGGCATCCACTACGCCGCCGAGCAATGCGCCGGACTTCTCAACGCCGGGGTGGATGGCATCCATTTTTACACGTTGAACAAGAGCCACGCGACTCGGGAAATCTACAACAGCCTCGGGCTTGCCGCCGTGAGTGTGTGACGTCTAACGGCGACCTTGCTGGTAGAGTTCTTCCGCTTGTTTTAGCGTGAGTTCGTAAAGGGTGCCTTCGATGGGCACCATCATCGGGATGCGGTTTAGCTTAGGGTCCACCGGCATTTTCGCCTTCAAGTGAGGGGCGCGTTCGAAGGCATCGGCAGGGATGGTGATCCGGAACTCGCCTTCGTAGCGAAGGGTTCTGGCCGTGCGCGCGGTGGCTTGGGCTTCGAGGTAACGCGTTTCAAGATTCAAGGCCAAGCGACTCGAGAGCGAGGTGGTCGTGGCGGTTTGGAAGCCGTCCTTGGTGCGTTTGGCTGCTTTGGCTGCCTTGCGCAGGGTGAAATCCGAATCTTCCGGCTTGGTCGTCAGTTCGTCGGCTTCCGCGTCCTCGCCATTGAAAAGCGGCGAGCCACCGGCCAGTGAACTCTTGGTCGCCGCCGCTTTGGTTTCCTCTGGAGTCGGCAGCCTCACCTGCATTTTTCCGTCGAGGGTGAACAGATCATCCGCCTTCAGATTTACGTTAGAAACCTCCATCCCTCCGCCGCCCGTTTTCAGGTGAAGCGAGCCCTCGCGGAAATCCACCCGGTGGTAGCCCCGCACGAAGTCCACGGTGGACAGTGCTTTGAGCAAATGAATGCGCTCCCGAATGGCGATCGAATCCTGCCCATCCAGCGTGATCTGCCCTTCGAAGCCGACCCCCTCGGTGGAGTTGGTGGAGCCCGAGACGTGGAAGTCCCCTGAGATCGAGCCTTCGATGAAACTTCGCAGCGCCAGCGGCACGATGTCCTCTAACGCAAGCTTGCGGATCTTGGCGGTGCCTTGGATTGCAGGGCGCTCGCCACCGACGACCTTGATCCCCGACAAATCGACGGTGCCCAAGCCCTGCTGGAATTCAGCTTTTTCGAACGTCACTCCGTCCGAGTCACAGGCGATCACCAAGCTCACGATCTCAAGCTTGTTTAGCCAGTTTTGCGAGAGGGTGCCGCCTTTAAAAACGAGCTTCATTCCGCTCTCCGTGCGCTGCACCTTGAGCACGCTGTTCTCGATGGCACCCCGAGTCCGGTCCGAATATCCCCAGCGCAAGGTGGCGTCCGCGACCTCCAGCGTGTTGATCACGACTTTCGAGGATTTTCCAAAAATGGCTTTGGCAAACGCTTGCGCCGACTCCGGATCATCGGCACCGGCCCGCAGTTCCATATCGAGCAGGGAGATCGAGACCGTCCCGGTATCCCAGATCCCGGCGATGCCATCTAGCAGGCCCATTTTGCAACGGATGTTCTTCGCCTCCAGCGAGGTGAAAAACGTTTGATTGCCGCCTTGGAAGGTGAGCCGGGTAATCCCAAGCTGACCGCGGGATCGGGAAAACCCTTTCAATTCGACCTCCGTGGCGGAAAATCCTTGCTGGAGGGATGTCTTGAAACCTTCGTTGAACTTCTTCGTGCCGGTGAGTTTAAACAAATACACCCAGCCGCCGGCCGCCACCACCAACAGGAAAATCAGCAATCGGGTACCCAGTTTCAAAAGATGAAACATCGCCGTCCCCTTGGTCCCGCTGGCAGACAACGAATAGCGGATTTGAAACCAAAATCCCTGGTTGGCCACCCATTGGCTCAGGCGCT
>JAYTEI010000339.1:0-2767 GCA_043735445.1 Akkermansiaceae bacterium
CGGGGCAGGGGAGATCGGGCTGATCCGCTCGGTGACCCAGCCGTTTTGCCGGGATTGCCAGCGCTTGCGGGTATCGGCCGACGGGAAAATCTTCACCTGTCTCTCCGCGGCGGAAGGCCACGACCTGCGGGGGATCCTGAGAAGCGGCATCGACCGGCAGGTTCTCGCACAAACCGTTCGCGCGATCTGGCAGACGCGAAACGACCGATATTCTGAGGAACGGGGACGCTCCGACCGGCCCAAGGCGGAGATGAGCTATCTGGGTGGCTAAGTGAAGGAGCCGAGAGAAATCCCTTGTTTACGGGATAGCCGCAAGAACTCGGGAATGGTTTCGTATTCGCCAGATCCAGTGGATCCCTAATCACCCCAATCCGATGACCCTGAAATACCTTCCCGCTCCTTTTCTGTTAATGTTTGCCTGCACCACCGCCATGGCTGGCGATTCGTGGTCGGATCTCTTCAACGGCAAAAGCCTCGACGGCTGGGTCCAACGGGGTGGCAAAGCGACGTATGGCATCGAGGACGGCTGCATCGTCGGCACCTCCACCCTCAATACGTCTAATACTTTCCTCTGCACCGGCCGCGACTACGGGGATTTCATCCTTGAATATGAATTCAAGGTCGATCCCCAGCTCAACTCCGGCGTGCAAATCCGCAGCCACAGCCTTTCCTCGCCGAGTGAAATCATGTGGCAGGGCAAAAAGATCACAATTCCTGCGGAACGGGTGCATGGCTATCAGATCGAGATTGATCCGAATCCGAAGCAGGACCGCTGGTGGAGCGCCGGCATCTATGACGAGGGACGGCGCGGATGGTTGTTCCCCGGTGCTTTGGGCGGCGAGGGTAAGGCCTTCGGCGACAAGGGACGCGAAATTTTCAAGCAAGGCGAGTGGAACAAAGTCCGTGTCGAGGCCATCGGCGATTCGATCAAAACCACGCTCAACGGCACTCCCTGCGCCGCCATCAAGGATTCTCTAACTCCCTCCGGGTTCATTGCCTTGCAGGTCCACTCCATCGGCGCCGAAAAGAACAAGGAGGGCACTCAGGTCCGCTGGCGGAACCTGCGGATTCAGGAAACCGCCGCACCGGAGACGAACACGATTTCCGCCGCGGAAAAGGCCGACGGTTGGCGGCTGTTATGGGACGGTAAAACCAGCGAGGGCTGGCGCAGCGCCCACGGCTCGGATTTCCCCGCCACCGGCTGGAAGATGGAGAACGGAATCCTCAGCATTTATGAAACCGGCGGTGCCGAATCGGCCGCCGCCGGTGATATCATCACCCGTGACAAATTTTCGGACTTCGAACTGAGCGTTGATTTCAAAATCACCCCGGGAGCTAACAGCGGCATCAAGATCTTCGTCGATCCGGAAATCAATAAGGGCGAGGGGTCCGCGATCGGCCCGGAATTCCAAATCCTCGATGACGAGCGCCACCCGGATGCCAAACTCGGCCGCGATGGCAACCGCACCATCGGCTCACTCTACGACATGATCCCCGCGCCGGCGACGAAGACGGTGAATGCAATCGGCGAGTGGAACAACGCCCGCATCCTGTCCGATGGGAAACACGTGACGTTCTATCTGAATGGCACCAAGACCGTGGAATTCGAGCGCGGCTCCAAGGCATGGCGGGATCTCGTGGCGATCAGCAAATACCGCAAGTGGCCGGCATTCGGTGAGCTCGCCAACGGCCACATTCTCCTTCAAGACCATGGCAACCAAGTTTCCTATCGAAACATCAAGGTCCGCGATTTCTCGAAAAAATAACCCTTCACCACCAGTTTTATCATGAATCACCGTCGCCATTTCCTCAAGACCACCCTCGGCGGGACCGCCGGACTCATCGCCCTTCCTCAGATTTTCTCGGGCTCCCTATTCGCTGCGGATTCCCCGAACAAGCGCATCCAGATCGCACAGATCGGCTGCGGCCGGATGGGCCTTGCAGACATGGGGAGCCTCCTCTCGGAGAAGCTGGCCCGCGTCGTCGCCGTTTGCGATCTGGATTCCAAGCGCGCCGCGCATGCAAAGTCGATCGTCGAAGAATTCTACAAGAAGAGTGGAGAAAAATTTGTCGAGGTGAAGGTCTATTCCAACCACCTCGAACTGCTGGCAAATCCTGAGATCGACGGCGTGGTCAACAGCACCCCCGATCATTGGCACGGCCTCGTCGGCGTCGCCGCGGCAATAGCGGGCAAACACATCTACAGCCAGAAGCCGCTCACCTACAATATCGCCGAATCCATCGCCCTGCGCACTGCCGTCAGGTCGAAGAAAGTCATCTTGCAAACCGGCTCACAGCAACGCTCCGAGTCGCCCTTCACGGCGTTCCGGAAAGCGATTGATGCCGTGCGGAACGGCCGCGTCGGCAAGCTCAAGACGGTCCACATCGGAGTGGGCTTGGACAAATCCAGCGGCAAACGCCCCGCCGCCATGCCGGTCCCAGCGACCTTCAACTACGATCGGTGGCTCGGCTCCGCCCCCGCACAGGAATACATGGAAGGCCGCGGCCATCCTCAAAATAGCTTCGACGGTCGTCCCGGTTGGATCACCACCGAGGATTTCGGTCTCGGCATGATCACCAACTGGGGCGCGCATCATATCGACATCGCGCACCTCGCCATGGGCCAGGAGCTCGGTGGACCCTCGGCCATCGACGCCAAGGCCGAGTTCATGAAAGACGATGTCTGGACCGTCCATAGCACCTACCACATCGAGATGCTCTATCCGAATGACGTCACCGTCATCCTCGATAACAAGTTGGAGACCGG
>JAYTEI010000340.1:0-6144 GCA_043735445.1 Akkermansiaceae bacterium
GCCATGCCCCGGTGTGCTAAACTGGGCGTAAAATGTCCAGTAATTTGCCTTTAAATGCTGGCTTTGAACGATTTGATCGTTTGGAGAAATCTGCCGTGTCACAGCTCGCTGCGGAATTTCAAAACCCGCTCGCCCTCACGGTAGTAACCCAACCGATCGCGCGCATGGATTTCTAAAAACGCCGGATCTTCCCGCAACGCCCGATACTCGATCTGGTGGTATTCCCGGTCTGCGACGATGGTGGCCTCGCGTTCCTTAGCGAGTTTCAGCTTCGCTTCCAGCGTTTCTAACACCCGCCGCTGCGGAAATGCGGTCGCCACTACCACGAAGCCGATGGCCATGCAGAACACCACGAACACGATCCGCCCGGCACCTTGGATCACCCGTGTCCGGGCTTCCAAGCGCGTCAGTTTGACACCTGCCATGGATCGCTTCGCCATCTTCTGCCCTGAGAAATCTTCTAAAAGCCACGGATTGTCAAGCTTACTAAGGCTTTGAACCCGCGCTCTAACGCCTCATAACAACATCGACTCCAGCTCATCCATGCTCCAGCCCGCTGCATCGCCCGCGCCGTTCTCGTCGATGGCGGATGCCAGCTCGCGCTTCTTCGCCTGAAGCCTAACAACCTTTTCCTCAACCGTCCCACGAGTGAGCAAGCGGTAAACCGTCACCGGCCGGATTTGCCCGATCCGGTGTGCTCGGTCGGTCGCCTGGGCTTCCGCCGCCGGATTCCACCACGGGTCGAAATGCACCACCGTGTCGGCGGCAGTTAGATTGAGGCCGTAACCACCGGCCTTGAGGCTGATGAGGAAGACTGATGGCCCATCCGCTTGCTGGAATTTATCCACCAACTGCTGGCGGTTCCGGCTTTGGCCATCGAGCCGCAGACTGGTCCATCCACGCTCGGCGACGGATTTTTCGATCTCCAGCAACTGGGTGCGAAATTGACTAAAGATGAGCATCCGGTGATTGCCACTCACCGCTTCCTCGATCAACTCCAACAGCCGCTGGAGCTTGGCCGAACGGCGCGCGACTAACAGTTGGTTAAACTTATCATTTCCTAACAACGCAAGATCGCAGCACGTCTGCCGGAGCCGCAGCAGCGCCGTGAGCATCTGCATCCGCGCGGCCCCCTTGTTCCCGGAATCGGCGATGGCATCCACTCGCTTGCGGCCTTCCACCAGGAGTTCTTTATAGACCGCTTGCTGGTCGGGACTGAGATCGCAGTATTCGTCGATGAAAAGTTTCGAAGGCAACTCCGGCGCCACCTGCTCCTTGGTCCGGCGCAGCAGGAATGGCGAAATTTTCAGCCGCAGCCGCTCGATCACTGCAGCAGGGTTTTCCCCGGCTGCTAGGGGTAGCTCGTAGCGGTCCTTGAATTCCTCGCGCCCGCCCAGCCAACCCGGCTGGATGAAGCGAAAGATCGACCACAAATCCTTCACTCCGTTCTCGATCGGCGTCCCGGTTAGGGCGATCCGGCAGGTCGCCCGCAATTTCGAGATTGCCTTCGCGTGGTCGGTGTCGGGATTGCGCATCAAGCTGGCCTCGTCCACCACCACGGCGCGGTAGTCGCGCTTGAGGTGATAGGCTAAATCCCGGGCCAGCGTGCCGTAGCTCGTTAGAATGACATCGCCGGGCTGGACCTTGTCCCGCTCCGCATCCCGGCTCGCGCCATGGAGGATCCTAACCGTCCTGGCCGGCGCGAAGCGGCCGAACTCCGCCCGCCAGTTTCCTAACAATGACGCGGTCGCCACCACCATCACCGTTCCCGAATCCGTGCCGGGATCTTCCAGCACTCGCTCGATCAGCGCGATGGTTTGCACCGTCTTCCCCAAGCCCATGTCGTCTGCTAGAAGGGCACCGCCGAAACGCTGGACGCGGTCGAACATCCAACCCGCGCCAAGCGATTGATAAGGCCGCAAATCCGCCTGCAAGGTGGCCGGCGATTCGAAGATGAATGAAATTTCCTTAACTCCACCTTGCGCCCCGCTGATTTTCTGTTGGATCTCCCGGATCAATTCCCCGGACCGGGCGGAGGCGACGTAGTGACCGTTTTCCTGCCGCAGATCGAGATCGGAAAACAGTGGGTCGATGACGTTGGCGATGTCATCCGAGATCACCAACCGCCGCCCACCCGCTGCTTGGCCCGAGCCTTTTCCGCCCATCAGCAGCCGCCGGATTTCCACTGCGGGGATCGAGACTCCGTCGCTTGTTAGAAATGACAGATCGAAGCTTAACCAGTCCTCACCTGAGCCGATGATCTCGATTTTCGGTGAAACCACCGCGACTTGTTTCTGCACATGGCCGAAACGCTCGCCCTCGATGACAGTCCATTCCTTGCGCAGCGTCGGCAGTGATTGGGTGAGGAAATCCAGAATCGCGGACTCACCTTTCATCACCCACCGGCCGCTTGAAAAGTTCTCCACCTCGAAGCCCGCCCGCGCCAGTCGGCCTGCGGCTTTCTCCTCCCGCGCCAGATCGCGGACCTCGCAGTGATCGCCCGTTAGACGCGGCAAACCGGCGACTTTCCCCAACCCCGGCGGCACTGGCGGAGCGTCACCGTAGCGCACGCGCAACTGCGCTTCCAAGTGCTGAAGTGAGCCTTCTAACGTAAACTCAAACGCCGCCGCAGCTTGGACAAAGTGCAGCGTATCCAGCCACGACCCTTGCGGGAAATGCAGCCACTCCTGCCACGAGTCGAGGTGCGCGAAAAATTGTGCGGTCGGAATCTCCACCGCTTTTCCCCGCGCGAGTTCGGTGAGCGGCCCTGCCAATTCCAGCGGCACACTCCCCTCGCCCACTCGCGTCACGGTCGTCTCACCAATCTGCCAGAACGAGCCGCCGATCTCTAACCACGCCCCCGCATTCAAATCCGGCACTAGCCGGATCCGATCTAGCAGGTGCTCGGCCTCGCCGAGTTGCAGCCGCTCACCCGCGCGGATTTCAATCAGCAAACGGTCCTTCCCCACCGCCAGCCGCGGGTGCTCCGCGATGGCTCCGAGAAATGCTGAGACGCGCGCACCGTCGAGATTGAGACTCAGGATTTCCTTGCGAGCCACGCCCTCCTTGGCCAGCCACGCGCCTAACCGATCATCGGCGGGCGAAATTTCTGCGCCCGTGGCGACCGCCAAGGTCGCCGCGAATTTCCCGCGGGCCAGCGCATCGCGCCAGTTCAGCGGCAGCAAAATCTGCCAAGCTATCGCGACCACCGCCACCGGCTTGGGCGTCACAGCCTGCGGCGAAACAACCCTAACATTTCCTAACGTCGCCAGCCCGGTGGCCACGGCATGGCAGCACACCGCGCCGCTGCGTTGGTTGTCTGCACAAGGGCAGCGGGTGTCGATATTCGTGGCGGATTTCATCACCACGCTCACTCGCATCAGCCGTTTCCCCACCCGCACCGTGCCCTCCCAGCCGGATTGCCCGGCTTTGGCCTCGCTAACCAGTCCGCCGTCGAACAGCGCCTTACCCTCTTTAAATGCCTGCCACGAGGCCGCTGCTCTCAATATTGCTTCCGTCCACCCGCTCATTGTCGCGGCAGTGTTCCCGGAACCCGGCTGCGGCGCAACCCGTTAGCCTAGAAAGGAAAATTACAAAGGTGTCAGCTACGAGATTTACCACTGATTGCGCTGATTTTGACTGATTTGACTGAAAGAATTGGCCGCAAGTCGATTCACCTTTTGGGTGAACTTGTAATCCTTTTCAACTTCTTAAAAATCAGTGGTTACCATCTTCCTTTTTAGTGTTAGCCCACCATCAAAGAAATCCCGGAAATCCCGAGTCACTCGCCGGTCCCGCGAAGTTTTGCAGCAGGAAATTCCTCCAAACTTCGCGGCAGTCGTCGGAGAGCGAGGCCGTCATCTTGGCGATGCATGGCTGGCAAATCAGCAATGGCAGCGGCCCCGTAACCAGCGACCCACCAGAATCAAACAACGCGGAAATCCCAAAACCTTCTAACGATTTCCTCGGTGCACAGCACGCGATGCACGCGCCGAACCGCTCCGTTAGATCGTGCGCCAGCATGAACTCCTTCACCCGCTCATCCCAGTCGATTTCTATCTCCAGGAAATGCCGCACTGCCGCCTTCGAGTCTTCTGAAAGCTCCTCCGTCACCCGATCCCGGCACGGCTGGCAAATTGCATACTCCAGCACACACTCACCCCGGACGAACTCCTTGTTGACCAGCCATGGCGCGTCGATCTCCACCAACGGCACTTTGCAGCAAAGACAATGGGTGAACGCCCCGCCGGTTTCTTCCGAATCCAACCAGTCGTCAATCGTGCGCATGGGGAAATCTAAACGGTTACGACAGCCGGATGGAATCGCAAAAGCAGCCCGTTTCAATAGCGTGCAATGAGAAACGCATTCTCGTCACCTATTGGGAAAGCTCGGAAGCAGGCGCTGGCCTGTGGTGACGCCCGAGCACTCGCTGGTCGGACATTCGCCGCATGATTTGGCTTCCAAGCGCAGTCCTGCCGGAAAAGGAGGTGCTCAAGAGGTGATCTGAGGGCTCGGAAAGGGAATCGAGAGAAGCACTAACAACCCATTCATCACACATTCCGGTTTCGCAACTTGGCAGATCTGTTGGGAGCGAATACACCTCAGCCACCCCACATGTTCGAGCAAGCCTTCAAACAAATCGACGATGTTCTCTGGAAGGACGCCGGATGCACCAGCGAACTGGATTACACCGAGCAAAGTTCCTGGCTCCTGTTCCTGAAATACCTCGATTCGCTCGAAACGGAAAAGGCAATGGAAGCCGAGCTGGAGGGGAAGAAATACAACTACATCCTCGATCCCGCCTACCGCTGGGCGAAATGGGCGGCACCGAAGACCAAGGGCGGCCAGATCGATCACAACAAGGCGCTCACCGGCGACGACCTCCGGGACTTCGTCAATCTCAAGCTCTGCCCCTACCTGCACGGCTTCAAGCAGCGGGCCAGCGGCCCGAACACCATCGAATACAAGATCGGCGAAATCTTCGGCGAGATCCGCAACAAGATCCAGAGCGGCTACAACCTCCGGGAAATCATCGACCATGTGGACGAACTCCACTTCGGCTCGCAGAAGGCGAAGCACGAACTCTCCCACCTCTACGAAGCCAAGATCAAGAACATGGGCAACGCCGGGCGGAATGGCGGCGAGTATTACACGCCGCGTCCGCTCATCCGCGCCGTCATCCAGGTGTTGAAGCCGAAGATCGGCGAATCCATCTATGACGGCGCCTGCGGTTCCGCCGGGTTCCATTGCGAGTCCTTCGATTACCTCAAGGCCAGCGGCAAGCTCACCACCAAGGATCTCAAGACCCTTCAAACCAAGACCTTTTTCGGCAAGGAAAAGAAGTCCCTGGCTTACGTCATCGGGATCATGAACATGATCCTTCACGGCATCGAGGCTCCGAACATCGTCCACACCAACACGCTCACCGAGAACCTCGCCGACATTCAGGAAAAGGACCGTTACGACATCGTCATGGCGAATCCACCCTTCGGCGGCAAGGAGCGGCCCGAAGTCCAACAGAACTTCCCGATCCGCACCGGCGAGACGGCCTTCCTTTTCCTCCAACACTTCATCAAGATTCTGCGGGCGGGCGGGCGCGGCGGCATTGTCATCAAAAACACCTTCCTCTCCAACACCGACAACGCCTCGGTCAGCCTGCGGAAGCTCCTGCTTGAAAGCTGCAACCTCCACACCGTGCTCGACTGCCCCGGCGGCACCTTCCTCGGCGCGGGCGTGAAAACCGTTGTGCTGTTCTTCGACAAGGGCGCACCCACCCGGAAAGTCTGGTTCTATCAACTCGATCCCGGTCGCAACATGGGGAAAACCAACCCGCTTAACGACTCCGATCTCGCCGAGTTAATCCAACTGCAAAAAACTTTCGCCGACTCGCCCAAGAGTTGGAGCGTGAAAGTGGCGGACATCGACCCGAAAACCTTCGATCTCTCCGTGAAAAACCCAGACGGCGGCGAGGAAATCACCCATCGCAGTCCGGCGGCCATCATGAAGGAAATCGCCGAGTTGGATGCCGAGAGCGCAAACGTCCTGAAATCCATCAAGGCGTTGTTATGAAGCTCACCAAAGCATTCTTCGAGGAAATCAAAGTCCTCATCGCCTCCGCCCGTGCCACCGTCGCTCGGGGCGTGG
>JAYTEI010000341.1:0-13219 GCA_043735445.1 Akkermansiaceae bacterium
GCGAGAAACCAAGTGATTTGCGCCAGCGCGTCTGAGTGGATGGAGTTGCCTAACGGGGCGAGGTCTTCGCGGCTTTCGGCAAGCAGGGCGAGCGCCGTATCGACGGCGCTTTCGATGGCACCCTCGTACTCGGCGATGCCTAGCAGGACGGGGAGGTCGAGCGGCTCTTGGTCGAGGATGCGCTTGTTGAGCTTGATGCGCTGGGCCTCGGAGGCGGTTTCTAGCAGGTTGAGGATGGGCAGGGTGAGCTTGCCTTTGATGAGGTCGGTGCGGAGGGTCTTGCCGACGATTTCCTCGGAGCCGACGAGGTCGAGGCAGTCGTCGTAGATCTGATAGGCGGTGCCGAGTTTCATGCCGTAGCTGTGGAGGCGGGCTTCGGTTTCCGGGTCCAACCCTGATAGATTCGCGGCAAGACCGGTGGCGGCGGCGAAAAGTGCGCCGGTCTTCATGGCGATGACGCGGAAATACTCGGCCTTGGTGAAGGTGAGATCGAAGCGGCGCTGGGTCTGGATAATTTCCCCCTGGCAGACTTCGCGGGCGGCGTTGCCGACCTTGCGGCAGATGTCTATGCTATCGAAGTCGGTGGCGAGGGTGAGCGCGTGGGAGAACAAGACATCGCCTAGCAGGACGGAGAGTGCGTTGCCCCATTTCGCGTTGGCGGTGGGGACCATCCGGCGGGTGTTAGCACCGTCCATGATGTCGTCGTGGACGAGCGTGGCCATGTGGATGAGTTCGAGGATGACGCCGATTTTCAAATGCTGCTCGGTGACTCCACCGGCCGCGCCGCCGACGAGGATGGCGAGGGCCGGGCGGATGCGTTTGCCGGACGTGTTGCAAATGTAAGAGACGTATGGCTCGACGGCGGGGTCGAAGCCGCGGACTTGCTCGCGGATCGAGATTTCCACCCGCTCGAGTTCGGGGCGGACGAGTTCGAAGGGGAAAAGATCGCTGCGGGGAGGCTGGGTGGTGATGGTGGCCATGGTCGTCGGGCTGCGGCTAGCATCCACAGGCTGGCCTCTCCCGCAACCCGGATGTCTCAAGAATTTGCAGAACGGCGGGGGCGTGGCGCGGGGTGTTTCGGTTTTTCCAGAATCCTCCGGCCAATCTGCTTGCTAGAATTCGCGCGGGTCGTCTAGCTATGCGCCTCTATGAAAACGCGCGTAAGTTGGATGTTGATCCCCGCCATGGCAATCAGTCTCGGGGCTTGCAAGAAGAAGGAAGAAGTCAAAGCACCAGACGCACCAGCGGCGGTGGTGGAAGCGCCTTCTAACGGAGTGACGGCTCCGGTGGTTGAGGCCATTTCCCCGAAGATCAGACCTGAAGAACGCGCGGCTAAGCTGGGCTTCGCGAAGCATCTGCCGCAGGACACGGAAGCGGTCATCTCATTTTACAACGGCACGAAAATAGCCAACCGCTTCAAAGGCACGAAGCTCTGGAAACTCGTCCAGGAACAAATGGGCGGCGGCGCGGGAATCGGCCCAGATGAGCCACTGCTCGACGACGCAGAGCCGGGCCAGGATGCTGCCAACCCCGACGATTCGCCGTTAGGAAAACCCAAAGTGGCCGATGAGGCGATGGGGCCAGCCGCTTTGTTTGGATCTGAATTCACCATCGCGCTTGGCAAATCCACCGGCGAGCAAGCTGGCAATCTGCTCACGCTCAACCGGCGGAGCACTTATTTTCAAATGCGAGCAATCGCCCGAGCCTTCGCCATGGTGATGAAATCCGGCAAAACGGCTGCGCTCCAAGAATCGATTTCAACGGGATACGGCGCGGCGTTGCTTCAGGAAATCCTCAAAGACCCGCAGTCGGGAATCGCGCTGCTAGAGAAGGCCAAGCTGCCACCCATCTATCTCGCATTTCGCACCAAAGAGGCGGATCGTGCGGCCGCTGCCCAGCAAGTCGCCGCCCTCATCGCCAATGCGAACATGCTCGAAGAAGTGGCCGCAGGAATGGTCGAACCCGTGACCATCGAACATGCCGGTCAAAAGTTAGAAGGTGTTAAAATCCTCGGCTCGAAGGTCGCCGCAACCATGGCCGAAGAACGTGAGAGCATGGACCGTGAACTCGACGCCGCCACGGTCGATCAATTGCTCGCGGTGGTGGCGAAAAAAGACCTCGTGATCGTCAGTGGGACTGTCGGCGATTACGTCGTGCTTTATGTCGGCGGTGCGGTCGATGACTTCAAACTCGCCAGTGACGTGAGCCACTCGATCGTCTCGTCGGAGGCGCTCGCCTTCAGCGATGGCTATGCGTCCAAGGAACTCGCTGCTCTGGTCTATGGGCAGAAAGAGCCGTTAGACACCCTCGCGAAATCTGCCGGTGGTCTCGCGGATTTGACCAACGGTTTGCGGGACGGTCTAGCAGGTTCCGAAGGACTCGGCGACACCCGCGACCTTGAGGCGTTGTTGCAAATCGTGGCGGAACGCGAAGCTGCTTTGCGCAAGCTCACCAGCAGCGACTCCGTCTGCTCGGTTGCCTTCTTAGAACAGGGCCTCAAGATCGAATCTTGCGGCGGCTCTGATGCGGGCATGGTCGATTGGAAAACTCCCAACAAGCTCAACCAGCTTGGCAATTCAGATGACGTCTTCCTGTTCATGGATGTGACCAAGGATGCCGCCTTCGACGAGAAAGCCCGCGCGTATTACGAGGCGCTGATCGAAGCGGTGTATGCCATGACCATGAAAGTCGCCGATGTCCCGACCGAAAACGCGGAGATGATCCAGTTCAAGGAAATGGCGAAGATGATCGACGGCAAATTCCGCCCGGACATGGTGGCGCTGTGGGATGCCTTCGGCGACGATTTCGGCGGTAGCCTCGGCCAAGAAAGCGCGCTAGTTGTCGATTTTAACGGCGGTGCCCCAGCCATTCCCGGTATTTCTCAGGCGGTGCTGGACAAGGCCAAGGTGCCGCGGATTTCCATCATCGCCCCAGTGACGGATCGCGCCAAACTTGCCGGTTCATGGACTAAAATGAACACCACTCTAACCGGCACGCTGGCCAAAATCAGCGAGCTGACCGGACAGGAAATCCCGATGCAGAAGCCGATGAGTTCCGAGCGCAGCGGCAACACGACTTGGTTCTTCCCGATGCCGTTTCTAACCGACGACTTCGTGCCATCCGTCACGGTGGGTGACAAGTGGTTCGCCGCCTCCACCTCGAAGAACCAAGCGCTCGACCTCATCGCCAAGGCCGATAGTCCGGGCGAAACCCGCACCGGTTTCTGGCTCAGCCTCAACTTCAAGACTCTCGAGAAATACTCGAATGAGACTCTCAAGGTCGTCGAGGACAACGCCGAGGCGATGACGGGCGCTCCGCTGCCCGCATTGCAGAAGGAAATGATTCAACAGACCATTTCCGTCCTCAGCGATCTCGACAAGCTCACCATCCACAGCCGGCGCGAAGGTGCGGTGCTGCGGTCCAGCGTGCATTTCAAGACGCGGTGAGGAGGACGGGATGACCATCGCGATAAGCTAAAACCAATGGCCGAGAAGGATTCAACGAATCATCCCCCTTTCATTCATGGACGCCAGACTCACAGAGCATCTTGGAGCCATTCGGTGCTGGCTGATTGAAGTGGAGGCAACGCCGCTTCCCCAACAACGGCAAGCAGGACTCACGTCACAGGAGAAGCAGGACCTTTTGCTGAATGTCGGCTACTTGTCCTCGGATGACCGCCTTGAATTGCAGTGGTCCAACACCAGCGGTGTCTATGAGGGCAGACTGGAAAGTGATGGTCGCATCCGGGCCAATACCCAAGATGGCTGGAAGGCGTTCCCATCGCTGTCCTCCGCCGCACAATACATTGGTGGCCGCCCGCTAAATGGTTGGGAGCACTGGAGGAGGATAAGCGAGGACGGCACACGCACCGCATTGAAGAAGATTCGCGAGCAGTATCAGGAAGAACATGGTGATGCCTGAAACCGAGCCAACCAGCGGGGCACTTGCCATCGATCTGGCGGAGTTCATCGCCGGACTGAATGAACGGAGACTCGCAGCTTATGCGACAGAACCTGCGGATATTCTGGAGCATCACGGTATTGAGGAAAATGTTTTGGCGGGTGGGTATGGCTATCGCCAGCTTTTGGAACTGGTTCAAAATGGCGTTGATGCCATGATTGAAGGCCCGGTTCCGGCAAATGGCAGTCGGAACCCGGGCAGAGTGGATGTGATCCTGGATTATTCCACTCTCTACGTCGCCAACACAGGTGCTCCGTTGTCCAAGGGAGGGATTGGAACGCTGCATCGTTCTCATGCTTCGACCAAGCGCGGGGATCAGATCGGACGCTTCGGTCTTGGATTCAAGTCCCTGCTCAGGTTGAACGGGAAGATCGACCTTTTCAGCAAGAGCATCGCCTTCCGATTTGATCCAGAAAAGTGCAGCCACGAGTTGCAACGAATCCGTCCTGGAGATGCGCCGGGCTTGCGGTTGTCCTGGATTCTCGATGCCGCACCACATATCGCGAACGACAGGCGTCTCGCATCTCTTTGGGACTGGGCTACAACGGTTATCCGTGCCGAGGTCAATGTTCCTGCTGTGCTGACTCGCTTGGAGGAGGAAATGGCGTCATTTCCAGCAGAGTTTCTCCTGTTTCTGCCAATGCCGGTTTCGGTCCGTTTGGACAATGGCAAGGGATTGGTGCGAGAACTTCAAACCACGCGGGAAGCGGATGGGACAGTGTTGCTGCACGATGGCGAACATTCCACAAGATGGAGAGTCGAGCAGAGAGACGTCCACATTACGGACGAAGCAGCCAAGAACGACGCCACTCATATTCACCAGCGTGAATCCGTGCCGGTCGCCTGGGCCTTGCCTCTCGACAGCAGAGGTGAGCAGCGAGGGCGCTTCTGGTTTTGCTTTCCGACCAGCACGCAAACACGGCTGCCGGGCATCCTGAACGCACCGTGGAAGCTGAACAGCGACCGAAACGCCATTATCGGAGGAGAATGGAACAAAGCACTGATGACGGAGGCGGCACAACTCGTCGTAGAAACTCTGCCACGGCTAGGAACCGCGAGCGCTCCGGCCAAGCTGCTGGACTACTTTCCTCGCCAGCTCGATAGAAACGATGAGATCGCGGCACCACTCGTGACCACCATCTGGGATTTACTGGAGCAAACGCCAATCGTCCCGGACGCCACCGCACAAGCTGAGTCTCGAAAAGGCTGTGAACTCTGGCGGCATCCCCTTGACAACGTTCAACTGGCCGTAGAGTGGGCGGCCCTCGCCTCATCTGAAGAACGGTCACAGATGGTGCATCCGTCCTGTTGCCAAAGTGACGATAGAATCAGCCGTTTGAAGGCGCTGGCTGCCCGTTTGAAGCCGCAGGCAGGTGTTAGTGATATTCAACGTCCGAATCTTCGGTGCCGGGACGTGGTGGGGTGGTTTGCTGATGTGAGTTCTGTCGTCGAGACTATCAGTAAACTCATCACAATGCTGCATCATGGAGTTACTTGGAACCAGTCTCCGTTTCTATGCCGAAAGGCTGGGCGTTCCTGCCTCAATTGGAAGAGTCTGGAAATGCCCGTTTTTCGGAGGCGATTTTGGACAGATTGAGCAACTCGGAGTTTCCGTGGGAGTCTTTCCTTTCGTCACAGCACGGTGGCAAACTACCCACCGATACAAGTGTGTCATCCGCTGCCGTGGCTTCTCTGCAAGCATGGCCGGATCGTCATCGGCAGCGGCACGGTGCGTGTCGCCGCTTTGGTTCAACATCGCGAAGAATCAGCCGTCACACTGACTCCTGGCTGGGAACGTCTGGCGATGGGGATCGAAGTTCTTTCACAAGCCACACCATTCGAACCCGCCAAACCCGAGGACAGCCAAGAGTTGTGGGAAGCTCTCATTGAACTCCTGGCTACTCCAGTTGCACTGGCTGGCGACGAACTGCATGACTTGTGGACCGCCGCGACATTGTCGAAGCTCTACAAAGCACTCGATACCGATCTCCGGATCTGCCGGCTGTGGGGTGGAAATCCTGATCCCCGGAAGCCTGAACCCGGCATCCCCACGGTTGTTGTGGCTTCCATTCAGACCCTCAGCGGACGGGTTGGCTCCCCCGGTCTCGAATGGCTCATCAAATGCCGGATGATGGTCGTGGACGAATGCCATCACGCCATTACCAAGAGCTACACCAATGTGCTGCGATGGCTTGGAGCTGAAGAACGGCGTCCAGGAGCCCCTGAACGTGACGAACCCGCAATCATCGGTCTCAGTGCGACTCCGTTTCGTGGAATTGACGAGGCTGAAACTAAATGGCTCGCAAACCGCTTCGACAACAAGCTGCTGCCGAGCAATCCAGGCAGTCTCTATGCAAAACTCCACGACGAGCATGTGCTTGCTCTTGAAGAATACGAGTCTCTTGACCTGCCTACCCGGTTGCCGTCCGCTTTGAAGAAAAAACTCGAAGAGCTGGCAGAACAAATTGCCTCAGACGAGATGCCGGAGGGCATTGATCTGTTGGAGGAGATCAACCAGAAGCTGGCTCTCGACGAAGATCGAAACGAGGCATTGCTGAAATGCTTGCGGTCACAGATCGACGAGCATCCACAGACCTCGGTCCTGTTTTTCTCCAACTCGGTTCTCCATGCCGAGGAGATGGCTGCAAGGTTGCACCTGAAAGGTATCCCCGCAGCCGCTATCAGCGGTGGGACGCCCTCGGCGGCCCGCCGCGCATTCTTGGAAAAGTTCAAGAGCGGGCAAATCAAAGTGCTGTGCAATCACAGCGTGCTGACCACAGGATTTGATGCACCCAAGACGGACATGATCCTGATCGCGAGGCAGGTAATCAGTCGGGTGCGATACATGCAGATGGTTGGGCGTGGTTTGCGCGGCCCCAAAAACGGAGGCACCGAGCGTTGCAAGATCGTAACCGTTCACGATAACTTGGGACGCTTCGACAATTCACGGCACTGGGAATACTGCCAAAACCTCTGGGCTTCCAAGTCGTAGGTATAACCAGTGTTTTTCCCTCTTTGATCGACCTGCGCCTAACCGTGCTCTGCGGCCAGCAACCCGAGCACGGCGGCCAGACCCAGCGCTTCGATGCCGTTTCCCATCGAATATGGCTCGTCGGTCCCGCAGACCACCAGGCAGCGTTCCGGGTTCACGTCCTCCCGGGCATGATGGAAACCGCGCTCAAGCCGGGGTGCCCTGCCGCGCTTTATCTCCACCGCCCAGGGGCGCGGGTGACCTGGAAGCTCTAGCAACAAATCGATTTCCGCCCCGGCCACGCTGCGGAAAAAACTCGCCCGTGCTCCATCGGGAAGCTGCGCGAGGATGTTTTCGATCACAAATCCCTCCCAGCTCGCGCCCATCCTCGGATACGCGAGCAGTCCTTCCAGGTCCCGGATGCCTAGCAGTTGGTGGAGCAAGCCGCTGTCCCGCAGATAGATTTTCGGCGACTTCACCAGCCGCTTGGACAGATTCGCGTGCCATGGCTCCAGCCGCCGCACCAGAAACAAATCGACGAACAAATCCACGTAGGAGGCCAGCGTTTTGCCAGAGACCGCCAGGCTCCGCGCCAACTGCGCCGCATTGAGCAGGCCACCCTGCTCGTGGGCGAGCATGGTCCAGAAGCGCCGCAGCGTTTCCGCCGGGATGCGTGGTCCGAGTTGCGGGATGTCACGTTCCAAATAGCTCCGCAGGAAGGACTCCCGCCAGCGGGCGCTCCGCTCGTCGTTACCGGCCAGCAGGCTGTCGGGAAAACCGCCGCGCAGCCACAAATCCTCGGTTTGGTCCGCGCCCGCTTCCGTGACGGTTAGGCCGCCCAACTCCACGATCGCCAGCCGCCCGGCCAAGCTCTCACTGCTTTGTTTGAGCAAGTCCATGGATGCCGATCCCAACAGCAGGAAGCGGCCGCTCTTCTTGCCGGTGCGCCTGCCTTCGTCGATCAGGCTCCTCAGAACCGGAAACACTTCCGGCAGCCGGTGGATTTCATCGAGAATCACCAACCGTTCCCCATGCCGGGCCAAATAGTCCGCCGGGTCCGCCAGCTTGGCGAGATCCGCCGGGAGCTCCAAGTCTAGGTACAAGGCGTTCGTCTTGTCCCCGATCTCCCGGGCGAGTGTCGTCTTGCCCACCTGGCGCGGTCCCAGCAAGGCCACGGCGGGAAATTGTGACAAGAGATCCTCTACTTTCGATCGCAGGAAGCGTGGAAACATCCTCGTAAAAGTGAATCGCAGATCCATAAATACAAGGTTAAATTGCCATGCTTGTTTTTCCGGCAGGACCGCGCTGAAGTGGCCGGGAAAATGACCATCGTCCCCATCGCCACGGTCCGTTCCTGTTTCGGCGAGAAATTCGCGGTGCCGCGGCAGCCGGGGCTCTGCCCGAGCGCGTGGGGCAGGCTGGTATTTCACCCGTCCTTCCGCAGTCCGGAGGCGATCCGCGGGATCGAAGGGTTTTCGCATCTGTGGCTGATTTTTGGATTTCACGAAACGGTCGCTCACGGCTGGAAGCCCACGGTCCGCCCGCCGCGGCTCGGGGGAAACCAGCGGGTCGGGGTGTTCGCGAGCCGCTCGACGTTCCGCCCTAACGGGCTCGGGCTTTCGTTGGTGAGTCTGGAGGGGATCGACACAGCGGCCGCAGATTCGCCCGTACTGCTGCTCGGCGGGCTGGACCTGCTGGACGGGACGCCGGTTTACGATGTGAAACCGTATTTGCCATACGCCGAGGCCTTGCCAGAAGCGACTGGGGGATTTGCCAGCGAGTTGATAGAGCGCTTGCCGGTGGAGGTGGAGTCCGGGGCAATGGCTAAGTTCGAGCGCCTGCCAGCGCGGGCGCGGGCAGTCGTGTTAGAGGCACTATCGCTCGATCCGCGGCCTGCGACTCAAGTGGCGGATCCCGCGCGGGTGTTCGGGGCTTTGCTGTGTGGCTGCAATGTCCAGTTCACGATTCACGAGGGAATTTGCCGGATTTGCGGAATCGAGCCGGCGGAAGGTTCGGGGTTGAATGCTTAGGAGATCCAAACTATCCCTTGTTTCATGAAGGGGTTGTTGGTGACAGTGATAGCAGTTTCCTTGGTCTTACTTCCGGGCTGCAAGCGGCGTGGTGAGACCGTGAAGTCCGACCTCGGGGAGGCGGGCTACAAAATGACCACGGCGGATTGGTTCCGCGCGAGTCGCGATAACGACGTCCCCGCTTTGAAAAAATTTATTTCAGGAGGCTTCGCCGCCGACACTCGAAGTGCGGACGGAGATTCCGCGCTTCACGCCGCCGCCGCCGGTGGGGCGCAAGGGGCTGCCGACTATTTACTCAATCGCGGCTTGGCCGTGGACCTGAGAGGAGCCGCTGAGCGGACGCCGTTGATGGCCGCTGTGATGGCGGATCAAACAGCGATGGTGCGCTGGCTGCTGCGGCAGGGCGCGGATCCCAAGTTGAAGGACAAAGACGGTTTTCGACCTCTGATGCTCGCCGTTAGAGAAGGCAAACCCGGTGCGGTTGGGGAACTCGCAGCCTATGACCGTGAGAATCTCGACCCCGCATTGCTGCTCGCCGCGTTGGTCGGTCGCGCGGATGTGATCGACGCTCTAACGAACTTCGGCGCGTCGGTGTATGCGCGGATGGAAGACGGTCGCACGCCGCTGATGATCGCTGCGGAAAATGGTCACGCGGATGCGGTGAAACTGCTGCTAGACCTCGGAGCCAGCCGTTTCACCACCGATCCAGACGGGCGAACGGCGGCGGACATCGCGACCACTGCGGGTCACCCTGAGATCGCGGCGTTGATTGCGCGGGATCCATTACCTGCCGATCTGGCCTTGGATTCGCCGGCTGAAATCGCCGGCTCGATGGATGCATTCGTCGATAAGGCGGTGGCAAAATCATCGGGAACCCAGCCGAAAATCGCGGGCTCGATTTCCATCGAAGGAGAGCAGCTCAGCAGTCCGCTCGCAAGCCAAGCGTCGAACGGAGATGAGCCATTTCCTATGCCGCCGTTGGTGATGCGGCACTACCGGGAAAAAGAAATGCCGGTGCAGGTTCGGTCGGTGCAGGGTGAGACTGCCACACTGAAGATCGCCGGGGCGTCCCCACGAGATGTGAAACTGCGGCCCGGTGATCTCATTCCCGGCTCAAGCCTCGTCATCGTGCGGGTCCGGCGGCGGATGGAGGACAGCAAGGTCAACCTGGGCAAGCCAGCGGAAATTTCTGTCGTGGAGGTCCGCGATGGATCGAGCGGCAAGACCCGCGAGTGGATTTCCGGCTTCCCTTCGAATGCCCATGATCCCGTCGCACTGGTGGAGGATGCCACTACCGGGAAGCGCTATGTCGCGTCTCCCGGCCAGCGTTTCACCGGTGAGGGTGGTGCAGAATATTTGATTTCCGACGTGCGCCCGAATCAAATGGTCATCAAAGATCTCGCCAGTGGTGCGGTGCGGACGATCCCCTTGCGCGGTCCTCGTGGTTAAGATAGCGTCCCGCCCATGGAATCCGATACGATTGTTGATCACGGCGAGCCCGTCCGCCAATTCTCCGTCATGCTGCCCAACCGAGTCGGCGCACTTGCCGCGATGGTCAAACTCCTGCGGTCACTCGGGGTCGAGGTGATCGGCTTGAGTGTCCAAGATTCGCGGGATGCGACCGTCGCTCGGCTGGTGGTCTCGGACCCGGATGCTGCTGAGCATTTGTTCATGGAAAAGGGGATCCCTCACACCACCTGCGAGTTGGTGGTGGTCGCGATGCGCGAATCCGGCCCAGGGCTACTCCAGTGTCTCGATTCTCTGATGATCGCGGAAACTAACATCGACTTCGCCTACGCACTGATGCCAAGTCCAGAAGGGCAATCCATGCTGGCGATGCATGTGGAGGATTACGAGTTCGCGGTGGCGATCCTCCATCAAAGCGGATTCAAGCTGATGTATCAGGAAGATCTCAGCCGCTAAATTGCGGGGCGGGTTGAAATTATTTTTGAAGTTTGTTAGAGACGATTTGCGGAATCCGCGAGTTTCGGTTATCAGCCGTTAGCTTGATTTGATAAGGGCTGGCCGCGTATTAGTTAAGAGATCTGTATTTTAAGGATGTATGTAACATTCTAAAAAACAAGCAGTTGGAGAGGAAGGTTGTTCACAATTTTTGAACGAATGCTTAGTGCAACGGTCCCATAATGTAAGCAATCCTATGAAATTTTTAACAACTGATTATTCAGCCTCGGGAAAAGTGGGACATTATAGGATTGATGCGGAGCGGCGAATGCGGATCGAGGAATATCAGGGCAAAACGGGGTTGAGCGATTTGAAGTCGATCCTCTTATCAATGGCGTCCGATCCCTGCTGGTCGGCGGAATTTCACGGGTTGATCGACTTTAGCGAAGCAGAGCTCGAGCTGACTGCTAACGACGTACTGCGTCTGGCTCTGGTGCTGCGCCACGAGGCGAATCGGACGAATGGCTGGCTGGCCTATGTGGCAACAAAATCGACCACTTACGGGATCATCCGAATGCTGGGATATTGGTCACGCAACACCCCGCGGGTGCGGATTTTCCAGAGCCGCCTCGAGGCCGAGGCTTGGTTGGAAATCAACATCGACCAAGTGCCTCCGGGATTCATCCGCGAAGACGTTGTCCCAGTGGTGCCCGTGCTTCGCAATGTGGTGTGAGCTAGGCACCTTGGATCCAACGAATTCCGCGACGCGGTGCGCCCTTCCCCCCGTTTGGCGTGCGGTAAATTCGCGGGATTCGTTGGATCCGCGGTGCCTTTCTGCTCATCAAAACCTAGGTATTGCGCCTGCATCCCGGCTCGGGTATGCCCCCGCTTGGAAACACCCGTAAATTGAATTCTACAACCCCCGTCCTGCCGCCTGTCCCATGGCTGATTCGTATCTCCGAGGTCTTCGCGGAGTTTGCCACAGAAATCGTGAACGCCTTGGGCGGGCAAATTTCCAAGAAGCTGGGAAGCGAATATTACCTGATTCAGATGCGAGACCCGGCAGCGATCCATCAGTCGGAGGCTGCCATTTACCTGAGGTGGAATTTACCGGTGGATCACGCATGGCCATGCAATCCCGAGAACATGGAGGGTTTCGTCGAAAAAGCTGCGCAGGCGATGGTGCGGAAATTTGGCCAGCGCTATCCCCAAGCGATTTTCATCGGGCAACTCGATCCGAGCGCCACGAACCGCTATTATAAAACGCTCGCTTCCAATCTGCGTGGCCGGACGCTCCAACTTTTTTCGCCTGAAATTGCCGCTTTCAAAGACGTGGAAGCCCAGAACAGCGAGCGGGAGACGCTGTTTTGCCTAGTCGGCAAAGAAGGACTCTTCTGCGGCATGCAAAGCCCGAAAGTCTCCAACGGATTCTATCCAGGAGGCACCAAATACATTAGCCAGAATTCCCCCGACACCATCAGTCGCGCGGGGGCCAAGATCGCCGAAGCGCTGCATTATCTGCTGATGCACCGGCCGCTGCCCCGTAAAGGCAGCCATTGGTTAGAGCTTGGGGCCAGCCCCGGCGGCATGACTTCAGAGCTTCTCGGCAGGAACTACAAGGTGACCGCGATCGACCGCGCACCGCTCGACAAACGGTTGGATCAGCAGCCGGGGTTGTTTTTCGCGATGCTTGACGTGGCCGCCTTCAGGCCAAACGCGAGTCAGCATTACGACGCGATCCTTTGCGATATGAACGGCGACGCCCGCGAATCCATCCGCCACGTCTGCCGTTTGTCGAAAAATCTCAACGCCGGGGGAATCGTCATTTTCACTTTGAAAACTCCAGGAGTGACGACATTCGAGGAAATGAATGAACTCTATCGGTTCGCCGTGGCCACGGCGGCTGAGGCCGGACTGGGTTTGTTCGCGAAGACGCATCTCACCTACAACCGCCACGAACTCACCCTGTTTTTCGAGTCGGTTTCACCGGCTTGACTCCGCATCGGTATTGGCCATCCTCTCTCCCTATGTATCGGATCCTTCAGTTAGCCGCGCTTGCAGCAATCGCGCTTTCCCTCAATTCTTGCGGTCTGCCAGCCGCGTTAGGCCGCTCGGCGGGCAACTTGGTGAACGGTGTCGGAAATATCGCAAACTCCGCCCTAACCACCGGACTCTAAGATCCACTTCGCCGGACGCTGCGGCTGCCATCCGGCTCCACCGTGAAGTGCAACCAGATCGTGTCCAGCGGCAAGATTTCTGGAAATTTATCCCCCCACTCGGCGATGATTGCGCCGTTTTGCTCCAGCAATTCGTCCCAGCCCAGCGCGATCAATTCCTCGGCGGATTCCAGCCGATA